>NZ_JABUMQ010000158.1:0-24924 GCF_013336645.1 Myxococcus sp. CA039A
GGCGTGGGGAGCCCCCGCTCGCGCAGCGCCCGCGTCAGCTCGTACGCGAGCAGCGCGCCCATGCTGTGACCGAACAGGGCGAAGGGCTTGTCCCCGTGGCGCGCCACCACGTCCACCAGGAAGTCGACGACCCGCGGCAGCTCACGCAGGGGCGGCTCACGCAGCCGGTTCTCCCGGCCGGGGAGCTGCACCGGGCACACCTCGATGTCCTGTCCCAGCTCCGCCTGCCAGGTGCGGAACAGCGACGCGCTGCCGCCCGCGTGGGGCAGGCAGAACACCCTCACCCAGGCGCTCGGCTGCGGGACGTGGAAGGCCAGCCACTCCGCCGCGGGCAGGGCAGGGGAGGGCGACACCGGGGATGTCATGAGAGCACCTCTCGCCGGGCGACAGGGGCCTCGGCCTGCCGGGCGGGCATGTCGATCAGCTTCTGGTACACGACGCGGTTGGCGGCCACCATGCGCGGCAGGCCGAAGAGCTCCACCACGCGCTGCTGTCCGGCGAGGCCCATGCGCCGAGCGCGCTGGCGGTCCTCCAGCAAGTGGAGCTGTGCGTTGGCGAGCGCCTCGATATCCACCTCGCGGGGTCCTCCCGGCGCGCCTGGTAGCACCGGGACGAGCATGCCCGTCTTCTCGTGCTCGACGATCTCCGCCGGGCCTCCAGACCTCGTCGCCACGAGCGGGAGCCCGGAGGCCATGGCCTCGATGGCCGTGTAGCCGAAGGGCTCGTACAGCGAGGGCACCAGCGCCAGGTCCGAGATTCGGTGCAGCAGTCCGAGCTGGCGACGCGGCAACTTGCCCAGCAGCTTGATGCGGTGGCGCAGGTGCGCGTAGCGCTGGGTCAGCCCTTGCACCATCTGCGTGGACTCGCGCGAGTCGGTGCCGCCCGCCAGGAGGAAGCGCACCTCTGGACGTTTGGCGAGCACGCGCTCGGCGGCGGCGAAGATGGCGGTGATGCCCTTCTGCGGATGGAGCCGGCCCGTGTAGAGGACGACCGGGTCATCGGGCGTGGCCACCGTGGCGCGCAGACGCGCGTACTGCTCGGGCGTGTGCGAGGGCTCCAGGAAGGGCCCCGCCTCCATGCCGCAGTGGATGGTGTGCAGCAGCGACGCCGACAGCCCGTAGGTCTCCCGGATGAGCTCGCTCATGGACTCACTCACCGAGATGACCGGTGTCGTGCCGTCGTAGAAGCTGCGCTCCTCCTCGAGGATCTCCGGGTCGGGCGTCTGGCCCCACCAGCGCTCGGCGGGCTCGGAGATGTAGTGGCTGGTGCCCAGCACGGGCACGCCGGCCTCGCGGCCGAGCACCCGCGCGGCGCGGTGTGTGTGCCACTGGTGGAAGTGGATGAGGTCCGGCTGCTCCTCGCGGATGCGCTCGCGGCCGTGGTGGACCAGGTCCTCGTTGAAGAGGCGGATGCCACGCACCAGCGAGAGCTGCGCCGCTTGCGAGAGGCTGCCTCGGCTCGGCGGCACCAGGTGAACGGTGAGGTTGGGCTCGCGAAGCACGGCCGGCTCGCCCGGGGTGTACGCCACGACGGTGACCTTGCACCCGCCACGTGCCAGCCCGCGGGCCAGCTCGTAGACGTAGGTGCCCACGCCTCCGGCCACGTTCGGGGTGTACTCCATGGCCAGGATGAGGGCCTTCAGGGGTGCGGAGTTGGGAGATGCCATCGGCTGTTTCTCGAAAGGGGTGGGAGCGCGGCTAGCGACTGGCCGCGACCTCTTCGGGGGTGAGCTCCGCCAGCATCTTCAGCAGGGCCTCGACTTCCGGATCATCATGGCCGGGGCTCTTGCGCTGCTCGGCCACCAACGCCGCCAGGCGGGCGACCGTCGGTGCCTCGAACAGGGACTGCAGTGGCACCGTGAAGCCGAAGGTGTCCCGCAGGCGACCGACCACCGTGGTGGCCAGCAGCGAGTGCCCCCCGAGCGCGAAGAAGTCGTCGTTGAGGCCCACCGGCCGCACGCCCAGCACGTCCTCCCAGATGCGCGCCACCGTCCGCGCGTCGTCCGTGTCGGGTGACACGTACTCCGTGGACAGCGCGGGGCGCGAGTAGCCCGCGGACGCCGCCTCTTCATGCTCCCGGGCCTCGAGCGTGCGCTCCGGTGCTGGAGCGGAAGCCAGCGCGCGGTGTCCATCCGGGGAGACCCAGTAGCGCTTGCGCTCGAAGGGATACGTGGGCAGCGGGACGCGCAGTCGTCGCTCCCCTCCGTGGAAGGCCTCCCAGTCCACGTCCACGCCCGAAAGCCACAGCTGCCCCAGCGCGCCGAGCAGCACGGCCGTATCCGGCTGCCGCGTGTCCGGGTGGCGCAGTGAGGTCATCGTGGTGGGCGCCTGCGGGAGCGCGCCGGGCTGGGCGGCGAAGGTGGACAGCGTGCGTCCGGGACCGACCTCCAGCAGCACCTGCGCGGGCCGCAACAGCGAGAGCCCCGCCGCGAAGCGCACCGGCTGGCGCAGATGGCGGGCCCAGTACGCCGGGTCCGTCGCCTCGGCGGCCGTCACCCAGGTGCCCGTGACGTTGGAGAGGTAGGGCAGTTGGGGCGCGGACAGCTTGACCCGCCGCACGCGCTCGGTGAACGGCGCGAGGATGGGGTCCATCATCGCGGAGTGGAACGCGTGCGAGGTGTGCAGCTTGCGAGCCTGCACGCCGCGCTCCTCGAGCCGGGCCCGCAGTGCTTCCACCGCGTCGTCGGGTCCGGCGACCACCGTCAGCGAAGGCGCGTTCACCGCGGCCACGGACACGCGCGCGTCCAGCAGCGGCGTCAGCTCCGTATGCGGCAGCGCGACGGAGAGCATGGCCCCCGAAGGCAGCTCCTGCATGAGCTTGCCGCGCGCGGCCACCAGGGCCAGCGCATCCGGCAGGCTGAAGACGCCCGCGAGGCACGCGGCCACATACTCACCGATGCTGTGGCCAATCATCGCCTCGGGCTGAACGCCCCAGCTCATCCACAGCCGGGCCAGCGCGTACTCGATGGTGAAGAGGGCGGGCTGTGCCAGTCGCGTCTGCTGCAACTGGCGCTGGGCCTCCTCCGCGCGGTTCGCCGCGGGGAAGAGGACCTCGCGCAGGTCCTGGCCCAGGTGCGGCGTGAGCCGGGTGGCGCAGTCGTCCACCACCGCGCGGAAGGCGCGCTCGCTCTCGTAGAGGCCCTGGGCCATTCCCGCGTACTGCGCGCCCTGGCCGGGGAACATGAAGACCGTGGAGCGGCCCGTACGCTCCTCGGCGGCGGACAACTGCCGCGCGGTGTCTCCCAGCGCCGTGAGCGCGTCCTCACGTCCCTGACACACGATGGCGCGCCGATGCGCGTGGCGACGCCTGCCGACCTGGAGGCTGTACGCCGCGTCCGCGGGCTCCAGGCCCGGGTTCGCGCGAAGGTGCTCCGCCAGCCGCTGGGTCTGCGCGGCGAGCGCGGCGGGCGTGCGAGCCGACAGGAGCAGGAGTTGCTGCGCGCGGGCGGCCCGGACAGGGGCTCGCGTCGGCGGCTCCTCAAGGATGACGTGGGCGTTGGTGCCACCCATGCCGAAGCTGCTCACGCCAGCGCGCCGGGGCCCGTGGGCGGAGGCCTTCCACTCGCGCAGCGTGGTGTTGACGTAGAAGGGGCTCTCGTCCCAGGGGATGTTGGGGTTGGGCGTCTCGAAGTTGAGGCTGGGCGGCAGCTTGCGGTGCTTGAGCGCCAGCGCCGTCTTGATGAGGCCCGCCACGCCCGCCGCCGCGTCCAGGTGGCCCACGTTGGGCTTGAGCGAGCCGATGGCGCACGTGCGCGGCCCCGCCGCCTCGTCACCGAAGGCCCGCGTCAACGCCTGCACCTCGATGGGGTCTCCCAACGCCGTGCCGGTGCCGTGCGCCTCCACGTAGCCGATGCTCGCGGCGGACACGCCCGCGCTGCCCAGGGCCTCGGAGATGACGGCGGCCTGTCCCTCGACGCCCGGCGCGGTGTAGCCCACGCGCGCGGCGCCGTCGTTGTTCACCGCGGAGCCCTTGATGACGGCGTAGATGTGACTGCCATCCGCGAGCGCGTCCTCCAGCCGCTTGAGCGCCACCACTCCCGCGCCGCTGCCGAAGACGATGCCCTTCGCCTGCGCGTCGAACGAGCGACAGCGCCCATCCGGCGAGAGGATGCCACCTTCCACGTAGCGATAGCCGCCCTGGAGCTGGAGGTTGATGGACACGCCTCCCGCGAGCGCGACGTCACACTCCTGGTTGAGCAGGCTCTGGCAGGCGACGTGGACCGCGACGAGCGACGTGGAGCATGCGCTCTCCACGTTGAAGCTGGGGCCGCGAAGGTCCAGCTTGTAGGAGACGCGCGTGGTGAGAAAGCTGCCCGCGTTGCCCAGGTTGAGCTGGAGCGGGTCCGCGGTGCGAAGGAGCTCCGCGTTCCCCATCAGGTTGAGCAACAGATACGTGCTCAGGGCCTGGCCACCGAAGACGCCCACCAGGACGTCCTGGGGCGGCGCTCCCTGGCCCGCGTCCTCCAGTGCCTCCAGCGCGCACTCCAGGAACAGGCGCTGCTGCGGGTCCATCACCTCCGCCTCGCGCGGCGTGTAGCCGAAGAAGGCCGCGTCGAAGCCCGCCACGTCCTCCAGTCGCGAGGCCACCTTGATGAAGTGGGGATCCGCGAGCACCTCCGGGGGCAGGCCGGCCTTCAGCACCGCGTCGTCCGACAGAGGCTCGATGGCCTCCACGCCGTCGCACAGGTTGCGCCACAGCTCATCCAGGCCGCGTGCGCCCGGGAAGCGCCCGGCCATCCCGGTGATTGCGATCTCCATGCCCGTGTTGCCTTCCGACACGCTGGTTCCTCCCCCTCAATTGCCGGACTGGCGGCGCTGCTGGATTTGCTCCCGGCGCCGCGCTCCTCGGCTCCTCCGGTCGCTGGTGGTCGTCGTCGGCGCCGGGTCCTGTCCGCGCGTCAGGAGCCGCGCCATGGCGCTCAAGGTGGGGTTCTCGAAGAGCGCCACCACGGGCACGTCCGTGCCGAAGCGGCGCTTCACCTCGTTGATGACCTTCAGGCCAATCAGCGAGTTGCCACCCAGCTCGAAGAAATTCTCGTGCAGCGACACGCTCTCCACGCCCAGGAAGCGCCGCCAGATGTCCGCCAGCTCGCGCTCCGCGTCGTCCATGTTCGTGGGCGCCGCGCGCTCTCCCTTGGGCGCGTCGTCCGTCTCCACCGGGCCCATCAGGTCCTGGAGGAAGCTGGCGCTGCGGGCCATGGCCGCGCGCAGGTCCTGCGTGGACACCACGACGTGCGTGGGCATCTGCGCGAGGACGCGCTCGAACACGTCCACGCCCTCGGTAGGGGACAGGGCGTGGGTGAGCATCGCCTCGCGCAGCGCGTCGGCCCCGCCGGGAATCTGGGTGGTGACGGCCTGGCCCACCTCGCGCCACGTGTCCCAGCCCAGGGAGATGACCGGCAGGCTCCCCGTCGCCGAGGCCTGGTAGGCGAAGGCATCCTGGAAGGCGCACGCCGCGCAGTGGTCGATCTGCCCGGGCTCGGCGGTGAAGGCCGTGCGGGATGAGCAGAGCAGGAGGAAGTCGAGGGGCATGCCCTTCAACAGCTCGTGCAGCACCCACGTGCCTCGCACCTTCGGACGGAGGACATTTTCCACCGCCTTCCGGGTGCGAAGCTGGGCGAGCCCACCCGCGGGCACACCCGCGGCATGGATGACGCCATGCGGATCGCCAAAAGTCTCACGCGTGCGGCGCATCACCTCCGCCATCTGCCCCGCGTCGCCCACGTCCGCCTGGAGTACCAGGACCTCGGACCCGAGTGACTCCAACACGAGGACCCGGCGAATCCGCTGGCTCACCACGTCCTGCTCATCGTGTGCGCCCAGCCACGCATCCCAGTGGCTTCGTTCCGGCATCGCGCGGTGACCCACCAGCACCAGCCGGGCCTGCACCTTGCGCGCGAGAGACTCCGCCAGTACCAGGCCGATTCCGCCCAGGCCGCCGGTGATGAGGTACGTGCCCCGAGGCCGCAGCCGCGTCGGCGCGCCCGTCTCCGGAGGCGTCAGGTGCGCGGGCTCCAGCGACTGCTCCCAGCGGTGGGCGCCTCGCAGCGCGACCGCGCCGTTGGAGGACGTCGCGGTGACCTCACCCGCCAGCCGTGCCGCCAACGTCGGCAGCTCCGTCGGACTTTCGGGCAGCTCCACATCGAGCGTCCGACACGTGAGGCCCGGCACCTCATGGGGCAGCACGCGACATGCGCCGAGCAGCGTGGCCTTCTCCGAGGCGAGTGACTCGTGGCCGGTGACGGACTGCACTCCGGTGGAGACCACCGTGAGGTGTACCGACCCGGACGAACCCTGGCCTCCCAGCGCCTGCGCCAGGAAGAGCAGGCTGAAGAAGCCCGTGTCCTGGGCGCGCTCCACGCCTTCCAGGCCCGCGCCAGTCGCATCCACGCTCCACAGGTGGACGATGCGGTCGGGTCGCGGCCCGTCCTCGGTGAGCGCGGCCAGCAGCGTCGCGTAATTCTCCGCGCGGCCCGGGTTCACCTCGAAGTCTCCGTCCTCCAGTCGCCGGAAGTCAGGGCCGGACTTCACGCGGGTGACCCGGCCGCCGGTCTCCATGAGCCGCGCCGCCAGCGCGTCACCCAGCCCCCGCTCGTCGACGAAGACGAGCCAGTGACCCAGGGTGGCCGCGGGCACGCGCGGGGCGAGCGTCCGCTTCCACGACGGCAGGTAGTACCAGTCGGAGGCGTCCTTGCGCCGGGCGAGCGAGGCCTCTCCGCCCACGATGGCGCCCACCAGCTTCGGGTCCAACCAGTGCCGCTTGCGCTCGAAGGGGTAGGTGGGGAGCACCACGCGCCGCCGCTTCTCTCCGGCGTACAGGCGCTTCCAGTCCACCGGCACGCCGGCCATCCAGAGCCGTCCCAGGGTGGTGAGCACGAAGCGAACGTCGGAGCCCGGCTCGCGAGGAGCGCGCATCGACGTGAGCACCACGGTGGACTGGTCGCGAGCCACCTGGAGCCGCGCGAGCGAGCCCAGCGTCCGGCCGGGGCCCACCTCCAACAGCACGCGCGAGGTGTCCTCCATCAGGCAGCGCAGGCCGGGGCCAAAGCGCACCGTCTGCCGGAGGTGCCGCACCCAGTAGCGCGGGTCCGTGGCCTCCTCCTCGGTCACCCACGTCCCCGTTACACCGGACACGAAGGGCAGCTTGGGCGTCTGCAGCTTCAGTCGACTCACGAAGGCAGAGAACGCCGGCAGGATGGAGTCGATGATGTGCGAGTGCGCGGCCACGTCGATGTGGACCCGACGGTGCTCGATGCCACGCGCCGCCAGCTCCGTCGAAAGCGCGTCCACGGCGGCGGTGTCTCCGGCCACCACGCACTGAGTGGGTCCATTGACGGCGGCCAGCGACAGCCGCTCGCTCAGCAGCGGCAGCAGTTCCTCCTCGGACAGGGCCACGCTCACCATGGCGCCCGAGGGGAGCTGCTCGAAGAGGCGGCCTCGCTCGGTCACCAGGGCGAGCGCATCCTCCAGGGAGAAGACACCCGCGAGGCAGGCGGCGACGTACTCGCCCATGCTGTGGCCAATCATCGCCTCGGGCTGGATGCCCCAGGACTCCCACAGCTTCGCGAGCGCGTACTCCACGGTGAAGAGCGCGGGCAGGCCCACGGACGGGCGAGGCAGGGGCGCCGAGGCGTCCGCGTCTCCAGGCGGGTAGAGCACCGCGCGCAGCGACGGGCCTCCCCGGCGCGACAGCAGGGCGGCGCACGCATCGAAGGCCTCGCGAAAGGCGGGCTCCGTCTCGTACAGCTCCTGCCCCATGCGCACGTGCTGGGCCCCGCCACCGGGGAAGAGGAACACGACGGGACGTCCACCGTCCTTCGCCATGCCGGTGAACACGCGCTCCGGTGCCCCATCGGTCAGCACGGTGGCCGCGTCCTGGCCGTCCTCGCAAATCACCACGCGCCGATGGGCGAAGGCCTTTCGGCCGATCTGGAGGGTGTAGGCCACGTCCGCCAGTTCCTGCTCCGGACGCGCCGCCAGGTGCGCGCCGAGGTTGTGGCTGAGCGTGTCCAGCGCGCCCGGCTTCTTCGCGGAGAGGGCCACCAGCTTCCAAGGCCGGGTGGGGCCGGAAGGCGCGGGAGGAGGAGGCGCTTCCAGCAGCGCGTGGGCGTTGGTGCCGCCAATCCCAAAGGAACTCACGCCCGCGTGGCGCCGGTGGCCATGGGGCTGCCAGTCCTTCAGCGTGGCGTTCACATAGAAGGGGCTCCGGGCCCAGTCGATGTTGGGGTTGGGCGTCCGGCAGTGCAGGGTGGGAGGGATCTGCCCGTGCTCCACCGCGAGCGTCGCCTTGATGAGGCCGGCCACGCCCGCCGCCGCGTCCAGGTGGCCGATGTTCGACTTGACCGAGCCCAGCGCGCAGAAGCTGGTGGCCTCGGTGCCCGCGCGGAAGGCGCTCGTCAGCGCGGAGACCTCCACCGGATCTCCCAGCAGCGTGCCGGTGCCGTGCGTCTCCACGAAGCCCACTTTGTCCGGCGTCACGCCCGCCAGCGCATGGGTGCGGGCAATGACCTCCGCCTGCCCCTCGGAACTGGGGGCGGTGTAGCCGAGCTTCGAGGCGCCGTCGTTGTTGACGGCCGTGGCGCGGATGACGGCGTGGATGTGGCTGCCATCCGCCAGCGCGTCCTCCAGCCGCTTGAGCACCACCACGCCCACGCCACTGCCGAAGAGCGTTCCCTGGGCCTCGGCATCGAAGGGGCGACAGTGCCCGTCCGGCGACGCGATGCCACCGGGCTGGTGCACGTAGCCGGTGCGCTGGGGCATGTCCACGGACACGCCCCCCGCGAGCGCCACGTCACACTGGAAGCCGAGCAGCGCCTGACAGGCCAGGTGGGTTGCGACCAGCGAGGTGGAACATCCCGTCTGCACGTCGAGGCTCGGACCCTTGAGGTCCATGTGGTACGCGAGCCGCGTGGCGAGGAAGTCCTTGTCGTTGCCAATCATCACCTGGAAGCTGTCGCCTGAATCGAGCAGCTCCGGGTGCGTGTGCAGGTTGAAGAGCAGGTAGGTGCTCAGGCTCGTTCCGGCGAAGACGCCCACCGAGCGCGACTCCGTGTCCAGCCCGTGGCCCGCGTGCTCCATCGCCTCCCAGGCGCACTCCAGGAAGATGCGGTGCTGCGGGTCCATCAACGCCGCCTCACGCGGCGAGTAGCCGAAGAAGCCCGCGTCGAAGGCATCCACCTGCTCCAGCACTGCCCCGGCCTTCACGAAGCCCGGCTGCCTCAGTCGCTCTTCGGGGACACCCCGCGCGCGCAGCTCGTCGTCCGTGAAGAAGCGGATGCCCTCCACGCCGTCGCGGAGGTTGCGCCAGTAGGCTTCCACGTCCGGAGAGCCCGGGAAGCGGCCGGCCATGCCGACAATGGCAATGGCCAGTGCATCGCCGTCATTCAGGTTGTCTTCGCTCATGGCGGTCGAAGCACTCACAGGCAGGAGGAGAATCAGGGGGAGCGTGTCTGGAACGTACGAACGGTCCGCACATACGGTTTCAATGCGGAGGAACGTCCGTGACGAATGTGCTGGAGCCGTCGCCCGCGGCGGTCCCCCGGCCGCCGCGAGTCACCCGAGGCCGCGAATCAGCTCGCGGTGCGGGCGGTGGGTAGGGCTTCGTCGCGCGTGTTCGTGAGCGAGAACGCGTCGGCGAGCAATTCGTAGGACCGCAGCCGGGCGCGGTGGTCGTGGACGATGGTCGTGATGAGCAGCTCGTCCGCCTGGAACTCCTCGGCCATGCCCAGCAGCTGCTCCTTCACCTGGGCCGGAGCTCCGCAGACGACGCGCTTGCGGTCGAACTCGAGCGTGGCCTGGTCCTCGGGCGTATAGGCGTAGGCCTCCGCCTCCTCGATGGAGGGAATGGGCTCTTCGTTGCGGCCCCGGCGGGTGTTGATGGTCAGCAGGTCGCTGCTGCGGGCTATCCGCCGAGCTTCCTGCTCCGTCGGTGCACAGATGACATACACACTGACGGAGGAACGAGGCGCCGATTGCACGTGAGAGGGCTGGAACCGCGCGCGGTAGCCGCGCGTCACCGGACCGCCGTGAATCGGATTGAAGAAGTGGGCGAAGCAGAAGGAGATTCCCAGCCGCGCGGCGAGCACGGAGCTCTGCTCACCCGAGCCCAGCGCCCACAGCTGCGGCATCCCCGGCGCCATGGTCCGCAACCCCAGCCCCTGAAACTCCGCCGTCGCGGGCGTGCTCCCCGAGATGAAGGCGATGAGGTCCTCGAGCTTCGTCGGGAAGCTCTCGTTGCTCGCGGGGACGCCGTACGCCAGCGCCTTGGCCACCAGGTCCGCGCTGCCAGACGTCCGCCCGATGCCCAGGTCGATGCGACCCGGGTGGAGCGCTTCCAACAGCCGGAAGACCTCGGCGACCTTGAAGGGGCTGTAGTTCGTCAGCAGCACACCGCCCGTGCCTACACGGATGCGCGACGTCGCCGCCGCGACATGCGCCACCATGATTTCGGGAGCGACACCGGCGAAGTGTCCGGAGCCGTGGTGCTCCGCGACCCAGAAACGGTGATAGCCGAGCTGCTCCGCCGCACGGGCCAGCTCCACCGTGTTCTGGAATGCCTCACGTGTCGTGCTGCCTCGGGCGACGATGGAATGGTCAAGGACACTGAGCTTCACGGCGAGCGCTTCTCCCGGGGCAAGTGACACCCTCGGCCGTGGACGACACGGGCCGGGGCGTCGAGTTGACCGCGTTTCGTTGGGGGTCGTTACTATAATAGCACCGTCAGCCGCGAGAAATGAGGCTTGGCTGATTTTGTTTGAACTCCGAGAAAATGTGACAGGCAGGAGTGCTGTGGTTGCGCGGACTCCTCCTTCTTCCCGGCCGCGACCTGTTATCAGCACCTCCCACATGTTCCGACGCGTCATCACGCACCCGCCCGCCGTCTTCGGGCTCACCTGGTTCGCGCAGCTGGTCTCCTCGCTGGGCTCGGCGCTGGCGGGCTTCTCGGTGATGGTCCACGTGTATCGGAGCAGTGACTCCATCACCGAGTACTCGCTCGCCTCGTTCTTCTCGTTCCTGCCGATGGTGCTGATTGCCCCCGTCGCCGGGGCGCTCGTGGACCGGTGGGACCGCCGCCGCATCATGGTGCTGGCGGACGTGGGGGCGGGGCTCACCATGCTGCTGATGTGGCTCCTGCTGGTGGCGGACGGGGCAGGGCTCTGGAGCCTGCGCAGCTGGCACCTGTACCTGCCCATCGCGGTGTGCGCGGCCGCGGGCACGTTCCGGGCGCTGGCCTACTCGGCCTCCACGGCGCTGATGGTTCCGAAGCAGCACCTGGGGCGGGCCAATGGCCTGATTGAGCTGGCGCTGGGAATCGGCCAGTTGGGCGGGCCCGCGCTGGCGGGACTCCTGGTGGTGCGAATCGGCCTCCAGGGGGTGCTGCTCATCAACCTGGGGTCCTTCTTCCTCTCCGCGCTGGTGCTGCTGTGTGTGGGATTCCCCCAGCCCGAGCAAAGCGCCACCGCGCGCGCGGCGAGAGGCTCCCTGCTGGAGCAGATGGCGGTCGGGTGGGGTTTCATCCAGGCGCGGCCCGGCCTGCTGGGGCTGTTGACGTGTATCGCCGTGGCCAACCTGTTCGTGAGCCTGGTGACGGTGCTCATCACTCCCATGGTCCTGAGCTTCGCGGACGCGTCGACCCTCGGGTGGATTGCCTCCTGCTCGGGCATGGGGGTGCTCACGGGGGCCTTGTTGATGAGCGTGTGGGGTGGGCCCCGGCGGCGCATCCTCGGCGTGCTTGGCTTCGAGCTGCTCGCGGGCCTGGCCCTGTTCGCGGCGGCGCTGCCGGCGGATGCGCGACTGGTGGCGGGCGCCGCCTTCGTCTTCATGTTCACCACCCCAGGGGTCATGGGGTGCTCTCAGTCCATCTGGCAGAGCAAGGTGCCGTCGGAGTTGCAGGGCCGGGTCTTCGCCGTGAGGCGGATGATCGCCCTGTCCACGCCGCCGGTGGCGGCCTTGCTCTCGGGACCGCTGGCGGACCGATTCTTCGAGCCCTGGATGGCCCCGGGCGGCGCGCTGGCGGGGCGCTTCGGGCCCATGCTCGGCGTGGGCCCGGGCCGAGGCATCGCGCTGCTCTACCTGGTGCTGGGCGTGTTGTGCGCGGTGAACGTGCTGGTGGCCTGGCTCTCCCCCCGGGTGAGGAACGTGGAGCTGGAGCTGCCGGACGTCCTGCGCGAGCCGCCTTCGAGCGTGGGGCCCCAGCCGGCGCCGACCTCGGCGTGACGGAGGGCCCCGGACGGGCGGGCTACTCGACGACGACGAGCGCGCACATCAACGCGCCCTGCGTCGCGTTGACCACGTCCTTGCCCCGACCCATGGGATTCATCCGGACCATCGTCCCGCCGTAGCGCTCGCCGAAGACGAACGAGCCCCAGATGAGGATGTGCGGGCCCACGGAGCCGTCGTCCCGCATGAAGTGGTAGGGGCGCGGTTCGACGCGCTCCTGGATGATCCACCCGCCGCTCTCCAGCGCCTCCTGGATGGCCGCGTCCCACGCCTCGGCGGTCATCGACCGGCCGATGAGCACCGACTTCCCGCCGTAGGCGCGGCCCGCCTTCAGCACCAGCCCATCGCGCTTCGAGGCGACGACCTGGTCGGGCAACCACACGCGCTCACCGGCCCGCCAGGTGTGGGTGCGCTGGAGCCGCCGCGTCCAGGGGATGTGCTGGCGGATGAGGTCGCGCTCCTCGGCGGAGAGGGCAGGGGAGTCCTCGTTCTCCGACAGCAGCGAGATGTTGAGCTTGTCGTCGAGGATCTCCTGCGCGGGGCCGTTGTAGAGGCAGAGGGTGCGGGCGGCGAGCGCGGCGCCGACGCGGGCATCGAACGCCGCTCCCACCACCTCCAGCCTGTCCCTCGCGTCATGCTCCTGCACGGCATGCACGCGTCGGCCGCGCATCGTGAAGCGGTGTCCCTCCGCGTCGTGGACCTCGCCGTAGGTGCCGATGAGCACCTCGCCCTTCGCCCCCTCCGCTTCGAGCAGCTCCGTGAAGGTGGTGTTGAGCAGCAGGGTCGCCATCTCGACACCCACCGGGTCCGGCAGCTCGTTGTCCGGGAAGAGCACGGCCAGGTTGCACTCGCCCTCCCATGCAACGGTCCGGCGCACGTCGTCGATGACGTGGGAGAGGAAGGCCTTGAGGGTGTCCTGGAGCTGGACGCGCAGGCCCTGCTCCTGGGTGAAGCGCTGGAGCACGGGTTGGTCCATCACCACCTGGGCCTTGAGCGCCGTCTCCCAGCCACCCAGGCCCGCCATCATGTTGATCTCAAGGCACTTGAGACCGTCCGCGGAGTCGATGAAGTCGCCCCGGCTGAGCACGCCGCGCGCGTCGTCCGTGAGGGCCAGGGCCTCCACCGCCACGCGTGCGCGCTCGGGCGGGAGACCGAAGTACTCGGCGACACGTGCCGGGTCACCGCCGAGCAGCAGCCGGGGCCCGCGCTTGACGAGCCGGCTGAGCTTCACCGAGACGTCCTCCAGCAACTGGTTCCGGCGCGCGTCGATGAGGATGGGCCAGCGGTGCAGCTCGTAATACATGAGCGGCGACTCCTCGAACTTGCCGAAGCGGTGCTTCGCGAATGCCTCGGGAGTCCGCTCCGCGAACTTCAGGAAGGCCACCGCCGCGGCGGACAGCTCGCCGTGCAGCACGTGGGTTTCCTCGGAGAACATCTTGCCCTGCCGCCCATCTGCGCCTGACATCACGAAGGCTCCACGCCAAGAAATTCACGCAATTGCACTCTGTCGCAGTGTGCATGTAAAGCCTTCGTGACACCATGAAGCTTGAACGCCATGTCGGAGGGCTCTCCCTCGCGCGGAAGGCCAACTACCTGCGGGCGCGCGGTTGGCGTGAAGACGAGGGTCGGTGGTCGCATGAGATCTTCGGCCAGCATCCGCTGGCGAAGGCCATCCACCACCAGCTCACGGACGACCTGGCGCAGGCCCTCTGTCAGCGGGGATGGCAGGTGCTTGGGTACTCGGAGCGGGGCTATGTGCAGCTCCGTGATGGAGAGCGCGGCAAGCCATGCTCGCTGCCCAAGGCGCTGCGCACGCAGGCGCGCCGCGAGAAGCGTCCCGTGGCGGAGCTGACCTACTCGTTGTTCCTGGCGGCGCTCGTCGAAGTGAACGACGTCGGGTAGGGCGCGTCCGTGCACCGAGTCCACGGGCTGCTGCCTGTCCGTGTGTCTGCTGCGTGCCATGCCCGCCGGGGCCACATTCTCCTTCTGGCCGAGAGGGAGTTCGCATGGTCGCCCGCCGTCTCCGCAGGCTCATCCGTGACCCCTACTGGCTGGTGCTGCTCGCCTGTCTCGGCATCGGCGGCCTGCTTGGCCTGGAGCTGGCGCGGGTTCAGACGGACTACGCGTCGGCCTTCTTCGGCCTGGCCTGGCGGGGGGACCCCTCCAAGACACGCTCCGCGCTCACGGCGCTGTTCGGACTGCAGATCACCGTCCTCACGGTGGTCCTGTCCCTGAATGCACCGGTCATCCAGTCCGCGGCGAATCAATACTCACCCCGGCTCGTCCCGCTCTACTTGAAGAGCGCGCCGCTGCGCCGCGCCATCCCGCTGTTCTGCGTCTCCAGTGGGTACATCCTCGTGGCCGGACGGGAGCTGGGCTTGATCACGGACGCGGGAGTCCGTCCACGTCCCGTGCTCTCGGGGGCCTTCATCCTGGTCCTCTGCGCGCTCGTGTCCCTGGTCGTCTGCATGATTCGCACGTTCCGTTACATGCGCGTGGAGCGCGTGCTCGGACTCGTCCAGGAGTTGGTCGTCTCGGCGGCGGAGCGTCGCATCCGGGCTCGACTGAGCCGACTCCCATTGGACCCGGCGGCGACCCTGCTGCTGCCGCCCGAGTCCTCCGCGCTCACAGCGCCTTCCTCTGGCTACCTCACCGAGGTCGACCTCCGTCGCCTCACTCGAACCGCCCGGCATTGGCGCGTGCGGGTGCGCATCGACGTTTTCGTCGGCGACTATGTCGACACGGGGGAAGTCGTCGGCTGGGTGGTGGGGGAAGTTCCTGGGTCCATGGACCCTCGCGCGATGCACAGCCTCGCCTCGGCCCTGCTCCTCACCGCGGCGCGCGAGCCTGATTGCGACCCCGCGCTCGGGATTCGCATCCTCGTCGACGTCGCCAACCGGGCGCTCTCGACCTCCGCGAACGACGCCTATACGGCGCGACAGGCGCTGCAGCAGGTCCGCTCGGTGATGCGCCGGCTGGGACATCTGCCGCTGGGGGACTGGAACGTGGTCGACCCCGATGGACAGGTGCGTGCGTCCGTCGCGGGGATGCGCCTGCGCGACTATCTCTTCATGGCGGTGGATGGTCCGCTGCACCATGGAATGGGCAGTCCCGAGGTCCTCGAAGAGGTCCTCCAGATCGCGCTCGCCGTGGGGCTGACCGCCTGGGATGCGGAAGACCGGGCAGCGGCGCATGCGCTCGTGGCTCGCGTGCTCGCGAAGGCCACCGCACAGGAGACCCCCGAGCGTGAACGCCTCCATCGACGGCTCACGGAATCCAGGCGCATTCGCGCTGCATTCGAGAACCGCTCTCCAAACGACCTCGGAGCCAACGCGGGCGAATGGGGGCCGCACTGAGCCGAGCCCGGCTCAGCAGGTCGCCACCTGTCGTCCTAACGCGGTTCCCCAGCGGGAGAGGAGGGGGCACTCGACAGACGAAGGAGCTCGGGCAGGGTCGTGAGGTCGCGGACAGCCATGTATGCCAGGCTGCCCACCACAAACGCCACGAACGTTCCGATGCCCATCATCACCATGGCGAGGGTCAAGAGCACGACGGTGGTCACCCAGTGCGCTCGGATGGCCCACTTCCCGGCGACGGTCGCCACCATCGCGCGACGAACCTCAATCGCGGTTTTCGCGGCGCGGATTGCATCGGGAGCCGCCCTCATGCTGCGCGCCTGAAGCGTGCCGACGATGACGCCGCAGAGGGCGCCCACAGCGGGCGGGAGGGCCGGCATCGGAGTGACCCAGGGGGCCAGTAGCGCTGACGCCGCCGCGAAGGTCACAGCGAGCGCGGCGCTCTTCGCGGGTTGCAGGGTCCAATGAAGGCCAGTCCGCTCGACACCTGCATCCGGATTCATGGACGTAAGGTATCAGCTTCACCTCGTGGTCGACGAGCGAGTCCTTCGGCTCCGTGCCGTGCCCCACCTGCTCACCCTCGAGCCGTGCCAGGGCACTCGGCCCTGGCACGGCCTTGGTTCAGGTGTCCTCTTGGGCCTACCCGAGTCCCCACGGGAGCCCCAGCACCTGCCACGCCACCAGGAGGAGGATCCACGCGATGAAGACGACCACGACGTACGGCAACATCAGCGCCACGATGGTGCCCACGCCTGCTTCCTTCTGGTACTTCTGCGCGAACGTGACGATCAACGCGAAGTAGGCGTTCAGCGGCGAGATGGCGTTGAACGGACCGTCACCCACGCGGTACGCGGCCAGCACGGCCTCCGGGTCGACATTCAGCCGCATCAGCAGCGGCACGAAGACGGGCGCGAAGATGGCCCACTTCGGAATGGCGCCCGTCATGATGAGGTCCAGCACGGCGACGACGCCGACGAACCCGACGAGCAACGGCAGCGCCCCGAGCCCCGCGTCCTCCAGGATGTCGCCCATCTTCACGGCCGCCAGCGTCGCCATGTTGGTGTACGTGAACAGGGCGATGAACTGGCTGATGATGAAGAGCAGGAAGATCAGCGCGCCCAGCCCCGACACCGCCTTCTCCATCGCCTTGATGACGTCGACGCTGCTCCGGATGGTCTTCGCGCCGATGCCGTAGGCCGCACCCGCCACGAGGAACAGCAGGGTGATTGCGACAATCAGGCCGTTCATGAACGGCGAGTCGCCGACGATGGCCCCCGTCTCCGGATTGCGCAGCGGCGCGCCCGGCGGCAGGGTCAGCAGCCCGAAGAACACGAGGACCGCCAGCACCCCCAACCCCGCGAACTTGAGTCCACGCGACTCGTCCGCGCTCATCGTCGCACCCGCCGCGTCCGGCTTCTCACCCTTGTACTCACCCAGCCGGGGCGAGATGACCTTGTCGGTGATGAGCGAGACGATGAAGGTCAGCATGATGACCGACGCGACGGAGAACCAGAAGTTCGCCGTCAGGTCGATGGAGCGCTCGGGATTCAGGATGTGGATGGCGTCGTTGGTGATCTCCGTCAGGATTCCGTCCAGCGGCTTGATCAGGATGTTGACGGTGAACACCGCCGCGACGCCCGCGAAGGACGCCGCCAGACCCGCCAGGGGATGACGTCCCACGGTGAGGAAGGCCGCCGCCGCCAGGGGAATCAGGACCAGATACCCAGCGTCGGCCGCGATGCTCGACAGGATGCCGACGAAGACGAGGATGTACGTCAGCGCCTTGCGGGGCGCGACGGCCACCAGCTTGCGAATCAGCGCCCCCACCAGGCCCGCGGCGTCCGCGACACCGACGCCGAGCATGGCGACGATGATGACGCCCACCGCGTTGAAGTTCATGAAGTTCTGGACGACGCCTTCGAACATGAAGCGAAGCCCGTCGCCCGTCAGCAGGCTCTTCGCCGCGGCGGTCGTCTCCTCCGGGGCGTGGGTCTCCGGATTGATGGTCTGGTACGTGACGCTGGCCCCCATCATGTAGAAGACATGGGAGAGCAGGATGACGATGCCAATCAGCGCGACGAAGATCACCGCCGGATGGGGGACCTTGTTTCCCACCCGCTCGACGGTGTTGAGAATCCGCTCCAGTCCCTTCTTCTTGGGCGGTGTCTCGGTCTGCCGTTCCGGCATCGAATCGTTGAAGTGAGCTGCCTTCATGGTCGTCCCGATCCTTTCCATCCGGGGACACGCTTGCCGCTCAATCCCGCGACGACGCGCGAGCCCCCTGCCTCAGAGCGTCAGCTCTGCTCCCACCGTGAGCGCGGTGTCCGTGGAGGCCTTTCCCTCCGCCGGTGAGCTGTCATGCCGTACGTCGAAGAACGTGGTGAGCGCCAGGCGCCCCGTCAGGTTCACGGAGAGCTTCGTGGTGGAGGTCAGCAGCACGCGCGTGTCGCCAAAGACATCCGGAAGCAGCATCGCGTACTCCCGGAACTCCACCCGCTCGTTGATGTCGTAGCGGAGCATCACCCCGACCGAGGGAGACCACAGGTCGACGCTGGGGAGATCCTTCCGCGTGGGGACGTACTGGAACCTGCGGTCATGGGCGTAGTGAGCGCCCAGGTAGGCCCGCAGGAACAGCTCGTCCGTCTTGCGCTTCTTCTGCTCAATCAACGTGAAGCCGACCCCCAGCTCCACCTCCGCGCGCAGCTCGAGGCTCGACAGGTGGTCGGTCTCCGCCCCAAGGTACGTGTACGCGCTGAGCAGGGGTGTGGCCCGGTACTCTCCACGCACCCATGCTCCGAGCGCCTCCGCGATGAGCTCCTCTTCGTCCTCGGACGCCGCCGCTCTCCCGTAGGCGCCATCCGCCTCCAGGGTGAGTGCCCACTTGGGTGACTCGTATTCCGCCAGGGAATTGCCCGTCAGCGTGTACGAGCGACTGTTGCCGGTGAAGAACGAGAAGCCGACGCCGAAGGACCCTGTCCAGGGCCCGACGTCCTCTTCCTCATCCTCGGTGCATGGGCGCACCGGGCCGTCCTCCGACACCGTGTCGGGCGGCGGCGTGGGAGTCTGGGCAAGGACCGTGAGGAGGAAGAGAAGAGGGCTCATACACACTCAGGTGAAGCAGGGAGGCGCTCCTGGAGCGATGCCAGGAGACGGGAGGCGCGGAGTTCACGGCCAGGACAGCGAGCAGGCGCGTGCCGCCCTCTCGGGTTCCGTCAAACACTCGTCATGCGTGACAGGGCGCGCAATCGCCCAAGGGGGCAGCGCGGGACGCTCGCGTGCGCGTCAGGGCCCGACTCCGATTCACTGCCTTCATCCGACGCGCGACACTCGTCACGGCTCGGGCCGCAGGCGCTCCCTCAGTCGCGCGGTCTTCTCCTGGGTCCAGCCTTCCGGCCGCAGCAGCGCGAGCCAGCCGTCCACGTGCTCGCCCGTGTAGACATGGCCATAGCCGGGAGGGACCGCCATCCCCAGCGGCAGGTCGGCTGTCACCTGCCAGAACGTCACGAAGGGGAGCCACACCATCGCGTCCACGACGTCATCGCCCCGGGGCTCCCTCAGCCAGTCGGGACGGCTCAAGAGCAGCTGCGGACTCCACCATGTGATGGGGTCCGACGGGTGGAGCAGGTAGAGCACCCGGGAGTTCCCCCAGGGTGCGGACGCCGGAGGAATCTCCACGCCCGGCCGCCTGCTGAAACGCACGATGCGGCCATTGCGATAGGTGGGCTCCACCTCGGGGCTGCCAGCATCGCGCTGGTCGGTGAACTCGCGATACAGCGTGTTGAAGTGTGGCGGCCCGACGAAGAGCGCGCCGCTCGTGCGGTTGGCCAGGTCCCGCTCTCCACTGAACGCCGTCTCTCCGCCGTAGGAGCCCAGGCTCTCTCCGAACACGAGCAGCTTCGGACGACGGCCTTCGGGAAGTCGCGACCAGCGCTCGTAGACCTCATCGAAGAGGGAGCGTCCCGCTTCCCGCGCGCGCTGCTGGTCCACCAGGACGGAGAGCCAGGACCACAGATGTGAGTACTGCATGGAGATGATCGCGGAGTCGCCGCCCGTCACGTACTCGAAGGCGTCCACGGACTCCGGCACCACCCAGCCGCTGCCCGTGGTGGTGACGACGAGCAGGTACTCGCGCTCGAAGCCACCGGCTCGCTCCAGGTCCTGGACGGCCAGCTTCGCGCGGCCCTCCGCGTCCGGCGCGGAGGCGTAACCGGCATAGACGCGGATGGGCTCCTTCGCGGCGGCGCCGTTGAACGTGGAGATCTCCTCGACCGAGGGACCCCGGCCCACGAAGTTGCGTCCCTCGCGGCCCAGCGTGTCCCAACCCACTCTCGAACCAGGGCCCCCGGAGCGCAGCGCGCTGCTCGGGGGATACACGCCCTCCGCGGTCGTCGTGTCCTGCACCGCGAGGGTGCGGTCCGCCAGTGAGATGAGCCCGTCCCACAGCACGCCGCTTGCGAGCAGGAAGGTGAGCGCCGCCACCACGACGCCGCTCGTCGCCCGGGCCGCACGCGGGCCGATGTGCCGCGCGAGCCGCGAGTCCAGTCGGCGATACACCGCGCGCAGCCCCCGCCCCGCCGCGACGAGCAGGAAGAAGATGACCGCCGCGACCACGGGCGCGAACAGGTAGCCGGCGCGGCCAGGGTGGGGCATTCCCATCCGCTCGCGAATGCTCGCCTGCCAATGCCAGCCCAACGCCAGCGCGGCGACCAGGGCCACGCCCCCCACCATGAAGAAGCCGAGCCAGGCGCGTGGACTCGGAGCCCTCGGAGGTCGGTTGGCGAACTCACGCCAGAGCCAGGCGCCCAGGACGCCCAGCCCGTAGCCGATGACCGCGCTCATGCCACTGACCAGTCCTTGAAAGGGACCGCTGCGCGGCAGCAACGACGGCGTGAAGGACAGACACGCGAACACGAGCGCGACCCACGCGCCGGGGAGCGTGTAGTGGAGCCACCGGGAGGAAGTCCGACTCCCATGCCAGACACCGCGCGCGGGTGGCTTCGGCGCGGCGCGATCAAGAAGGCGCTCCATGCGAACCCCCGGGGAGACGTTCTCGCGGCGCGGCACCGCATCCCTCGTTCCATGCAGAGGGTAGGACCTGCGAACGCGGCCCACAGCGGGCGCTCGTCATCCCTGCCAGGGACAAAGGGCCCGGGAGCTGTCCTGGGGAAGACGCACAGGCCCGCTCGCCTGACGTGCGCCCAGGCGGCGCCCGGCCAGGGCTCCGACTTCCCACCCGTCAGGCCCTCAAGCCTGGAGACGAACCCGGCCTCTTGTGATAACGAAATTGCGAGTCAATATCGTAGTCCTGGCTGTCGGACCGTCCTTCGGGGCGGGCCTCGAGGCAGCGTGAAGAGAAGAGGAGCGCGGCGTGACGACGAGCGTGAGCGAGAAAGTGTTCCGTCGGGGGCCCTTCCCCGTGAAGTTCCGACTGCTGGAGGTGCTGCGGGTGACTCCCATCACCCCGCATGTGGTGCGCATCACCTTCGGGGGCGAGGACATCCAGGGCTTCAACAGCGAGGGTGCGGACGACCATGTAAAGCTGCTGTTCCCCGAGGAGGGGAAGCTCAAGCCGGTCATCCCCACCATGGGGCCGAACGGTCCGGTGCTGCAGCCGGGTGAGAAGAAGCCGGACTCGCGCGACTACACGCCCCGGCGGCATGACGCGGTGGCGGGCGAGCTGGACATCGACTTCGTCCTCCACGGCTCGGGTCCCGCGTCGTCCTGGGCGTCGAAGGCGAAGCCGGGTGATTTCCTAGGCGTGGGCGGGCCCAAGGGCTCGCTGTTCGTGTCCAACGACTTCGACTGGTACCTGCTCGCGGGTGACGAGACGGCCATCCCCGCCATCGGCCGCAGGTTGGAAGAGCTTCCCGCGGGGGCTCGCGCCATCGTCTTCATCGAAGTGTCGGATGCCAGCGAGGAGCAGAAGTTCGACACGAAGGCGAACGTGACGCTGACGTGGCTGCATCGCAATGGCGCGGAGGCTGGGACGACGGACTTGCTGAACCAGGCGATTCGCGGGCTCGACTTCCCGCCCGGCGACTACTTCGCCTGGGTGTCGGGAGAGTCGCTCTCCATGCGCCCCATCCGCGACCACCTGCTCAACGAGCGGGGCACGAAGAAGAGCTGGGTGCGCGTCACCGGCTACTGGAAGCGCGGCCTGTCGGACCACCACCACGACTCGCAGAACTGAGTCGTCGCCCGGGGAGGCCGAAAACACCTCGACCTCCCCGGGACTTTCGACGAAGGCTACGCGGGCTTCGCGAGCGAGCGGAGCACTTCGCCCGCCATCTCCACCGTGTAGTCGATCTGCTCCTCGGTGTGCGCGGCCCCGGGGAAGTTCACGTCACGACGCAGCAGGATGCCCCGGCGCGCCATGCCGCCCTGGAAGGGCGTCATCAACTTCGCGTGCTCGACCATGTCGGTGGAGTAACGGAAGAAGGGAATCGCGTCGTAGCCGAGCACGCGCAGCGGGGAGCCCACCGCCTCCGCGTGGGCGTTGATGCCCTCGCGCAGCTTGCGGCCCAGCTTCGCCACGTGCTGGATGTGGTTGCCGTTCTTGTAGAACTTCAGGACGGCTTCCGTCACGGCCAGCGTCAGCAGCTCACCGCCGAAGGTGGTGGACACCTGGAGGTCGGCCAGCTTGCTCAGGTACTTCGCCGGGCCGGAGATGGCCGACAGCGGCATGCCCGCGGCGATGCCCTTGGACATGCACACGATGTCCGCCTGCACGCCGAAGAACTCCTGTGCGCCGCCCATCGCCAGACGGAAGCCGGTGACGACCTCGTCCATCACCAGCAGCACGCCGTGCGCCGTACAGGTCGCGCGCACCTGCTGCATGAACGCGGACGTGAGCACGCGGTTGTAGGGGATGGAGAGAATCACCGCCGCCAGCTGGCTGGCCTGCTTCTCGATGGTGGACAGCAGCACCGCCTCGTCCGGAGGCGTGAAGAGGGGCAGGCGCGTCGTCAGGCCCGCGTGCGCGGCCGGCACGCCCGGTGTGTCGAACATGAAGTGGTCGTGCCACCCGTTGTAGCCGACAGTGATGATGCGCTCCTTGCCGGTGACGTAGCGAGACAGGCGCACCGCCGCGGACGTCGCATCCGCGCCCGTCTTGAAGAACCGCGCCTGCTCCGCGCCGGGGACCAGTTCCAGCAGTGCCTGGATGGAGGTGACTTCGACGGGCGTGGGCAGCGAGTGGAGGACACCTTCCTCCAGGTGCTTGCGGATGGTGTCCACCACCGCGGGGTGGTTGTGGCCCAGCATGTTGGCGCCGAGGCCGCTGATGAAGTCGATGTACTCCTGGCCGTCCACGTCCTCCACGAGCGCGCCCTGGCCCTTGGAGAGGAACACGGGGAAGGAGCCGGGAGCGAAGAACTCCGGCTTCTTCATCATCGACTGGGTGACGCCGGGGACCGTCTTGCGCGCCTCGGCGAGCAGCTGGTTCGAGCGCTCCAGCTTCAGCTCACCCAGGATGGGACGGGGGAGGGAAGGGTGCTTCCTGACGGGCATGTCCATGAGGCTTCCTTTTGCTTGATTCGAGTAACGTCCAGAGCAGGCACAGCGAGAGCGCCGTCACCGCCACGGCCATCCACCCCACCTGGCCGAAGCCGATGAGCGCTCCCTCCGGTGACGTCGCGATGAGCATTCCGCTCACCCAGGCGGACAGGCCGGAGGCGCCGTCGCTCGCGGCCATGTTCACCGCGAGGAACCGCCCCCGAAGCGACGGAGGCACCCGCGCCGTCACCAGCGCGATGGTGGGGATGGCCCGCGTGGACGTGAGGGCCATGAACAACACGAAGGCCCCCATGACGACGGGCAGCGGCGAGGGCGACAGGTGCGTGAACAGCAGGTGCGGGCCCACGGTGCCCACCAGGAGCAAGGCGAGCATGCGGCCCGGTCCGAGCCGGTCCGTGAAGCGTCCCACCAGCTTCGCCGCCACGAGTGTTCCCGCGCCGCCGCCCAGGTAGACCCAGGGCAGGTCCGTCTGCGACAGGCCCAGGTTGCCGACCATGTACGTGCCCAGGTAGGGGATGAGCAGGAAGCTGGCGAACGCCACGCTGAAGGTCAAAAGCCAGCCCAGCGCGAGCCCCGGCGCCGCCAGCGTGGACAGGGGATTGCGGCGGGTCTCCTCGGCGCTCCGGGACAGGTGCTGGTCCAAGCGGGGCAGGGCCTTCAAGAGCCCCAACCACAACACGCCCGCCAGCCCGCAGATGGCCCAGAACGGGGCGCGCCAGCCCAAGAGGTTCGCCAGGGCGAGACCGAGCGGAACGCCCGCGACGGCGGAGAGGCCGATGGTGGACATCACCGTGCCGATGGCGCGACCCCGTCGCTCGGGGGGAACGACGTCCGCGATGATGGCCATGATGACCGCGCCCATCAGCCCCGCGCACGCTCCCGCCAGCGAGCGCGCCACCAACATGGACACGTAGCCGGTGGCCGCGCCGCAGGCCATCGTGGAGAGGATGAAGCCCGCGAAGATGGCCAGCAGCGTGCGCTTGCGGTCGAACCGATCCAACCAGAACAGGCCCAGCACACCCATGGCCGCGGAGGCCAGGGTGTACGAGGAGACCATCGCCCCGAACTGCGCCGTCGTGATGCCGAAGCGCCGGATGAACTCCGGCCCCAGCGGCATGATGATCATGAAGTCCAGGAGGTGGCTGAACTGGACCCCGGCGAGCAGCAGGGTCAGCACTCTCTCCTGTCGAGGCGGAGATGCGGGGTTCACGAGGGGACTCCAGGTGTCGCGCGCGGCGGGGGCCGCGAGGCTAGGGGCGGACGAATCGCACCCGAATCGGTGGCGAGGTCGCCGCGTAGGGCCGGCCCTCGCGGTCCAGCGCGGTGTCGAAGCGCGCCTTGCGTGCACAGTCCAGGGCCGCCTGGCCGAAGCCATGTCCCGGGTCTGACAGCAGCTCCGTCGACGTCACCTCGCCGTCGGCGTCCACGGCGACGCGCAGCACGACGAGCTGGTCATCGATGCGCAGCGCATCCGCTTCCTTCGGCCAGGGGCAGCTCCAGCTTCGCGCCGCGAGCTGGATGGAGCGGGCCCGGCCGCCTCCGGTGCCCTGGCCCTGCGTCTCTCCGCTCGGCACGGTGTTGACCGCCGTCGCCGAGCGACCCGTGGACGCCGTCACGCCTCCCGCGTAGCGAGGCGCATTGCCGCTGGTCATCTCGAAGTCCGTGAAGTCGAGCGGGGCCGCCGGCTCCTTCGCGGCGATGACGGCGCCGGCCTGCGCGGGCTCGGCGGGCGTGGGACGTGACGACTCGCGAGGCGCGGGGCTGGGCGTCTTCACGCGCGGCGGTGGCGGGTCCGCCCTCGCGACGCGCTGAGGCGCGGGCGGCGGGGGCTCGGG
>NZ_JABUMQ010000159.1:0-24914 GCF_013336645.1 Myxococcus sp. CA039A
ATGCCCGCCCGGAGGACGCCCACCCATGAGCCAAACACCTTCATGCTGGCGGTACCGGCTGCTCCTGGAAAGGTGCCCTCCCGTGCCACCCGCGGGCAAGGGGCACGCCGCCGAGCTCCGCGCCGCACGGGCGCGCGCCGAGCGCGAGAGGCACGGTCAGGTGTTCCGCGCTTGCCGTGTCGAGCCGGTCAATTTCAACCGCCTAAAGACCGGAATATGCTAAATAGCCGCGAAACAGGCCACGAAGGAGACAGGCAGTGGGACAACCTTTGAATCTAGCAATAACAGTTGGGCTCGCCTTCATGTTGGCAAGCTGCGGCGACGGCAATCAAGAACACATCCCCGGCAAATCTACGCATCCTACTGCCAGCGACCGGACTAACAGAAATGCTATAGGCGCCGAGGATGGAGGTTCCGACGACGATGCTGGCAGTTCCGACGACGATGCTGGCGGTTCCGACGACGATGCTGGCGGTTCCGACGACGATGCTGGCGGTTCCGACGACGATGCTGGCTCCGAAGAGGATGCCGGAAGCGACGATGCTGGGAGCGACGGCGGCGCCACCAACCCTGACATCTGCTTCGGCCATTGGGGTTATGGCTATTACTCTGATCCATTCTTCATAAACGAGGTAGGCATTGAGGCGTGCGACTGCGGCAGATACACCTCCTACGGCCAGAAGACTATTTATCGCAAATCAGCACTAATGGCGGATTGCCCAGGCGGGCCTTACTGAGGTGGGGGCTACACGGCTCGCACCAGGCCCCTGAACGGGACGTGTACGTCTGTTGTTATCAGGGAGCCGTTGCTCATGCAGAGTGGAGCACCGTGCCGGTGCGGCACCCGGCACGGCTCAACAGACAAGGGGAATGAGATCCTCGCGCTCCGTGCAACACGGGAGCCTGCTGGGTGCCTCCGTTCGTGCCCTAGTGCCTCACATGACCAAGGGCTGCGAAACACGCTTTCGGGACCTAGCGTCCCCAGCACATCGAAGCGGGTCCACAACGCTACGGGCCGAACGTCCAGCGAACTCCGACTCCGGTCATCCGCTCGCGGGCGTTGGCCTCCCTGAAGCCGAACAGGCCCAGGTTGGCGAGAGGCCTGTAGCCGCCCTCCGCCTGCGCGTACCAGCCCGACAGCGAGGAGACGCCGGCCTGCGCCTCCAGGTAGCCCTGCCTCACGCCAAGGCCAACGACTGCCGCGCACCCGACCGGAATGCGGTGACGATGCCTGGGCATGCCGCGTGCTCAGGACCGGGCACAAATGTGCTCGGTCCCTCGCCACGCCCCTGGACCGGCCGCGAAAGGCCCCGTCCATGACCACCACCCGCCGGAGCGCCCCCTTCACTCTCGCGCTCGTGCTCCTCCTTGTCGCATGTAGCCCCACTGAGGACGAACCCGACAAGCGCCCCCGCCCGTCCGCACCACGGGACGGCGGGACGCCCCTGCCGGACGGCGGAGCATCCTCCAGCGACGACGCTGGCCCCCCTCCTCGGGATGGAGGGGGCAGCCCGCAGCTCGACGGAGGTCCTCCGCCACTCCCGTGCACGCCGAGCTGTTCCGGCAGGCAGTGCGGTACCGACGGCTGCGGTGGCACCTGCGGCACTTGCGGTGCCGACCAAGCCTGCTCTGACGGGCGCTGCGTGTGCGTCCCCCGCTGCGACGGGCGACAGTGCGGGTCAGACGGGTGCGGCGGCACGTGTGGCACCTGCCGAACCGGCGCCACCTGCACGGCTGGTGGGGCCTGCATCTGCGTGCCCCAGTGCCAGGGCAAGGTGTGCGGTCCGGACGGCTGTGGAGGGACGTGCGGCACCTGCCCGTCCAACTCCACTTGCTCCGCCGCGGCGGACACCTGTGGCTGCAACCCGGGCTACGTGCCCGACGTGGCCGCGGAGAGCTGCATCCGCCTCGGTGGCCCGTGCCAGGGCGTCAGCGAGTATGGGCACTGCGCGGGCGACACCTGGGTGCGCTGCGACGCCCAGGCCGGTGTCGTCGCGCTGCCGTGCGGCGCGGGCCAGTGCAAGACGGTGGATGCCCAGGGCACCGGGGCCTGCCGATGCGGCAGCATCGACGCCGACGGCGTCTGCGCGGCGGCGGACGGAACCAGCACTACCAAGCCCGGCACGCACTTCACGTGTGCCACCAGCCTCGGAATCCTCATGGCGGAGAACTGCGCGGCGAGCACCGGCTCCTCAACGGCGTTGTGCTCCACCTTCGTGACGTCCGCCGGTCACGTGACGGCCTGCTTCTGCGGCACCTGCTCCATGCCCGCAGGCGGGCAGTGCCGGTCGCTGTGCAGCAATCCCAACGCCTGCCAGTACTACCCCTCGGGCAACGTCCACACCTGCGGATTCTGAATTCCGCAGCGGAATGCACGCCAACCATCGCGCTCACCGCCCATACGCGTCGACGACCTCAAGAGCAGCTCCCTCGCGCCCGTGATGCGCCACACATTGTTAGGGTTGGGAGCAGCTCACGCGTTGAAATAGGAAACGAAAACATGCGGAAACTGTTCCTGTTTGCTGTGCTGTTGGGTGGCTGTGCGACGTCGGGCCCGAAGCCCGTTTCCCCTGACCAAGTGCCCGAATCGAAACCCGAGGGGTCACAGAAGGTGGCGAGCCTCACGGCGGCCGAGGCAAAGGCGCTGGGTCGAATCCAGGAGGATGCGCAGCGGCTCCTATTCCCGGTGAAGGAGGGGGGCGCGGTGTGCCAATACACTCCCCAGGCCATCGGAGTGACCATCTACGAAACCCGCTCCCGGGATTGGCGCTACGTCATTGTCGGGTACAACCCGGACAACTGCCCGACCCCCGAGACGTTCCCGATACTGCACAAGAGCTTGGCCTACCTACTGGCGCCTGACGGAAAGCTACTTGGCCCTCGAGTCCGCGGCCGGTAGAGTCCGAGCGGGCTGGCAGTATCGCCCGGGGCTAGCCGGTCCCGGGTATGGCCTTGAAGAGCTGGGCGCGGGCGCCTCTGCCGCTGCCCGGCTCTTCGCATTTCAGGTCGGTCGCCCCGCCCAGGCCTCAGCGCCCGCCAGAGCTACGGCTCCGGCAACGTCCACCTCTGCGGATTCTGACGTCTCCCGCCCCAGACCGCCGCAGCCGCGCCGTCCTCGCCCGTCATGCGCAGCCCCCTCCGTCGGCATGGAGAACGCCCCTTGCAGTCGAAGCGGGCCTTCCACCCGGAGACTCCATGCAATCCATCCAGTCACGAGTCCTTTCGCTGTTGGGCGCTGAGCCAGCGCCAGACGTCGGCCTAGCACCCAAGGCCGCGCAGCCACGCAGCACCACCAGCACCGGCAACGTCATCGAGTCCTTCCCGACGCGCGCGCTGACACCCACCAAGTCGTCCACGGAGAACAGCTCGGCGCTCGCGCGCACCAGCCTCGCGCCGGAGACAACTCCCGCAGCAGAGCTCAAGCCGTCTGCGGGGACTGAGGAGCAGCCCGCCCCCAAGGCCGCGCAGAAGGGCTTCTTCAGCCGCATCGGGTCCGCCATCGGCGAGGTTGTCCGGCGCGTTGCCGATGGCGTGGGCGGCCTCGTGACGGGCGCCGTGGAGGCCACGGTCGGCACGCTGCGCAACACCGTGGAGTCGGTACGGACTGTCCTCGGCGGCCTGGGGAACATCTTCACCGGCCGGTTCCGCGAAGGCTTCACTCAGCTCGGGGCCGGACTCGTCAAGGCTGTGCAGACACCGCTGGACGCCACCCTCGTCATGGGCGGGCGGGCCATCAGCGCGGTCCAGACGCTCCTGGGCATCGAGCCCGTGCGTAGAAGCCTCACCGACGACGAGGTCGCGGCGCTCCGCGAAGTGCGTGCGGGCCAGGGGGCGCCGTAGCCATGTCCCTCCACCGACGCCTTCTCTTCCTCTCGGCGCTGCTTGTGGCGGCCGTCACCGGAGCCTGTGAGCCGCCGCTCCTTGTGCAGCTCGCATCCTCCGAGGAGTCCCTCCCCTCCCCCGCCTTCGTCATTCGCGAGCCCTCCCGGCCCGAGGGCGCCCCGAGATACGACGCCGTCCGCATCAGCCACGTGGACGGGACTCCGGTGTGGACCATCCGCGCCCGTGGCTCGTTGGGAGGGCCAGGTCCCGCACGCCTCGTGTACGGGGTGGTGCCCGACGGCTTCGAGGAGGTGCAACCCGCCCTACCGCTGGAGGCGGGCCGCACCTACGCCATCTCCGTCTCAGGCGAGGGACGTGGCGGGATCCACTTCCGCATCCGAGAGGACGGGAGCCTCACGGCGGCGCCGTAAGCCCCTTCGCGTGCGATTTCTGAGGCGAGGTGGAAATCAAGCAGCGCGCAGCGTTGTGCAGCGACAATGTGATGTACCGCGAAGGAGGACGCCTCGTGCCCTTTGCTGAGTACCAGGGCCGCGGCTACTTCGCGGTGAAGGCTGGCTCGACGAACGGCCCCATCCGAAGCGACCACCGTCCGCCGAACCGCTGTAGTCTTGCTGCCTCCCTGGGAGGCGTCATGAATCGGATGGCGGTGGTCGCGATTGCAGTTGCTGTCCTCCTTGCCGGGGCGGCAGTGGCCGTTGTTGTGCTTCGAGGCCGCACCGTGGAGGGGCAAGCCATCGATTCATGGCCAAGCAGCGACTTTGCCACCGACCTAGAGAGGCGCCCGAAGTGCTGGGTGGAGGTGAAATCATCGGAGCCGGGGAAGTGCCAGCGCATCCACAAGGGGGTGTGCTACATGGCCAACTGGGCCGCCTGCGCGGAGTACTATTGAAGGGTCGGCCCATGTCCTGAAGTCGGCGCGCTCGCCATCAAGCGGCCTTCGTCGCTCCGTCGCGTCCCGCTTCTTCAAGCCTCCGGGCAGCGGCCTCGCAGTAGCGCTCCTCAAGAGCCACGCCCACTACGCGCCAAGCCGAGCTGCTGCGCGTTCACCAGCAACACCCCGGTACCGGCAAGCGGGTTCAGCACCACGTCTCGGCAGTCGGCGTGGAACAGCTTCGTGGTGGCCTTCTCGTAGTAGGGCTTCACGTGCAGGGGCTCGTTGCGCTTCGGGTAGGACTGCGACTTCAAGCGCACTGCACATGCGATGCCGGGCCCCGGTGCCCTCACCAACAGGAGGCGGGCGCCTTGACTTTGGGCTTCCGAAGTCGGCGCTCCAGCACACCGTGAGACGTGGAAATGCCAAAAAATAGCATTCCAAGACGGGATGGCGAAGCGATGTAAGACAAAAAGATCCGCTCGCTACAGCCGGCTCATGAATAACCCAAATGAGTCACTGAAAAGCAGCAAGCGTAGAGTGAAAGCGGCCCGCAAGCTCCTCCGGGCGCTCGTCTTCAAAATCATCATTTCATTTATTACACCGACATTCCAAGGCACGGACGCCCCAGCCATACTGCCCCCACCCGTCTCATGCGAATCAAATGGGGGCAGTACATCACCAGCCGAACGTCCAGCGGGCACCAACCCCCGCCATCCGTTCGCGTGCGTTTGCCTCTGCGAAGCCGAACAGGCCCAGGTTGGCCCGTAGTCGCGCGCCTGCCTCAAGACGCGCGTAGGTCCCGGTGAGACTGGAGACGCCGGCCTGCGCCTCCAGGTAGCCCTGCCTCACCGGCACGTCCGCGAGGACACGGGAGAGCCCCGCAGCGACTACGAGCCGCGGGGCGTCTGAGGGACCGCCGCCACCGCCGGGGCGACCGCGGCCGTGCTGCCAATGGCGCCGAGCGACAGCGCGGCCGTCATCACGTCATCCACGGTGGAACCCCCGCGGTCCGCCTTCATCTTGTCGAGGGCGGCTTCGATGAGGCCACTCAGGAACGAACCGACGCTGCCCGCCGTGAGCTGGAGCACCTGCTGCAGCTCCGCGAGGCCACGGTCGCCCAGGGACTTCAACAACCGTTGCAGCGCTTCATCCTTGAGCTGCTGGAACTCGGCCGGGGTCAGCTCACCGTCCGCCGCCGCAGCCTCGAGCTTCGGCTTCATGGTGACTTCGATGTCCCGGACGATGCCCTCGGCCAGCATGCTGACGCGGGCCGCGACGAGCGCGAGCTTCGACTCCCCGGCCTGGGCTTGGAACTTCCTCGTGAGCCCGGTGAGCCCCGAGACAATGAGAGCGGCCAGCGCGGTCGCCAGCACCGGCACCACGCTGACGAGGATGGATGAGACAACAGACGACAGCGAGGGCTCGGGCGGGCTGGTGGTCGCCTCCGCCAGCGCCGTGGGCGAGGTGAAGACGGCCGCGAGGGCGGCGAGGGGGAACAGCTTCTTCATGAGGGAACTCCTTGCGACTGCGAGAGGACTGCGGGGGTGAAAGCGAGCGCCGCGTGCCAGGTCATGCTGCTCACGGCCGGAACGGCAGGCGCCGGATGCCCATGCGCCGTGCGCGGGAGTCGAGACTGGAGAACGTCTTCACGTACGCCTTGGCCTTGGCGGCGTCGGCCAGGGTGAGCGTCGTGCTCCCTCCTCCGGAGGCGCCCACCACCACGCCTCCGCCCACGTGCACCATGACGTGCTCCGCGTCGGTGGGGTCGCCCTTGCGGTGGTACAGCACCAGGTCGCCGGGAAGCAGCTCCACTTCCGGCACGGGGGTACACCGCGTCCACAGCGCGTCGGTGTTGGTGTCGGCGCGCCAGTCCGGCCCACCCACCTCATGGAAGGCCCAGGTAACGAGCCCTGAGCAGTCGAAGACGCGCTGGCCGGTGGTGCTGTCGCGCTCACCCTTGCCGCACCACCGGTAGGGCGCGTGCATCTGCGAGAGGACGGTGACGAGGAAGGCGTTGCGCTGGGACATGGAGGGACTCCAGGAGTGGAGGAAGCGCTGAGCGGGCGACGGCAGTGTTCGCGAGAGGACTGGGAACTCCTGTGAGAGGGCTCCAGGAGTGGCGGCGCATCAGTCCTTCGAGCCGGCGTCGACAGCCCTCGCCACGAGGGAGAGCTGTTGGAGGATGGCTCCCTGCACGCGCGCGAGCGCATCGATGTCGCCAATGCCCGCGGCCCGGAGTTCTCCCGCCGCCCGGGACGCCGCCCGCTCGAGCGCCTCGTCCCTCTCCGCGTCCGCCGCTGCCACCCACCGGGCCTGCATCAGCGGTCCAATCTCATCCCAGCCCGGGACGTCGCGCCCATTGGGCGTCTTCCACGCGCCGTGGGGCCCGGCCACATTGTTGTAGGCCGTGAAGCCCAAGTGCCCAGGCCGTCGCGGGTCCGTCGGCCACGGGCTCTCCGCGCGGGCCAGGGCGACGCGGAACGCGGCCGCACGCCCCAGCCACAGCTCTCCCTTGGCCCCGTGCTCCCAGATGCCGCCCGGCGTCAGGGAGTCCCCCACCGCCTCCGCCGCGAGCTTCATCAACTCGAAGGCATCGGCGTAGCCCTCGGGGTGGATGAAGTGGCGGAGGGTGATGGCCACGCTCTCGCGGAGGTTGTCCACGTTCTTTGCGCGCTGCTTCTCTTCAGCCAGCCGCTCACCGAAGCGGGCGAGCAGTTCGTCACGAGTGAGCTTCGGGGACATTTCAGGCTCCGGAATGCTGCGGTTAGAGCGACGGGTTGAGAGCAAGACGAGGCGAAGTGGCAGGCTGTGAGCCCGCATTCACTTCCGCCTCCGGAGCGGAACTGCCGGCTCCTCGAAGTGCACGGCGGGCGGACCAACCCGGACGAACCAGGCCGCGAGCTCGCGCAGCCCAGCCATACCCAGCAAGGCAACGAGGGCGCCCACCACCCACAGGGCCCCGCTCATTCGCGAGGCCCGGTGCTCACCGTCCGTCATGCGCTTGGCCATGTCGGGCACGCCCTTCATCAGGGTGTCGTGCTCGTCGACCCGCTTCTGGAGCGCCACCACTTGGTCCGCCAGCTTGGGCATGGCCTCGACGACGGGTTTGTGCTCGGTCACCCGCCGGTCCACGTCGGCCAGACGCTCGTCCATCTGGCCCACCTTCTCCTCGAGGCGGCGCACCTGCTCGGCCGTGGCCATCCGCTCGCCGACGCCGCGGATGTCCTCGCGGACGCTCTCCATGAGGCGGTGCAAGTCCATGGCGTACTGCTGGGCCGCGCGCACCGCACTGTCGGCGCGCTCGCCAATGGCCTCGCACTTCTCGCCGACGCGGGCGAGGTCTTCGCGGATGCTGCTGCGCTGAGCGGCCGGGGACATGCCGTCGGATGCTCGGCGCGGACGAGGACAACGTCCGACGCACGGCACGCTCTGTGCTCTCCCGCGCACCAGCATGGACACGAAGCTGGTGGAGTCGCTCGCACAGCGCCTGGAGGAAGCAGAGGCATGGTACCTAGCTGCCGTCTCCAGAATGGACGGCAGTCCGGAGGCCGAGACGCTGTTGGCCTGGGCCCGCGAGAGCTACCGCAAGGCGGAGCGCGGGGCGGTCGCATCACTCGGCGCGCGGGGCGCGCTGGACCTCGTAGAGCGACTCCACGCGCTCAGGGCTGGTGACCCCAGCGCGCCCGCCGCAGCTGCGGCCTGATGCAAGCAGCGCCCTCCCTGAGGACGCGGCTCACTGGGCCTTCGGGCCACTCGGCTTCGGCGGTTCGTTGTCGGTGCTCAGCGCCGCAGCAACCGCGAACCCGATGATTCCAATGAGCCCAATTACTCCAGCCACGGCAACTGCATGGTTCCACGCGTGAGCGGGGGTTTGCGCCGTCGTTGCTGTGGCAGCCTCAGCGGCCCGCGCCGTACGGGTCATCGCTTCCTGCACGTGAGCAGTCAGAGCCGGCACTGTCGTTCCCAGAGCAGCCGCGAGTTGCCCGAAGAGGTAGGCATCGGGCTGCACCTTCCCTGCTTCGATTCGCGACATCACCGGCTGCGATATGCCGAGATGTACGGCGAGCTGCCCCTGAGTAAACCCTCGTTGATCTCGTAGTCGGGCAATCACTTGCCCAAGCACCATCCCAAATACCTGTTTTTCTTCAATATGGGCTTGCTGCAATTCAACCTCCGACAACGCAGCGCGTCTAGATTTCCTGAATTCGTCGCGTTGACGAGAAAACCCGCCTCGAATAGAATAGTATTCCTGGTGGCCATCCATATCCGCATTTCGCGTATTGGCGCCTCCTACGAATGGTAACTCACGTGGCGAAGATCGCGAAGCGTAGTGGTGGTCAGTTGGTTCGGCAGAACACCTCCTCGGGGCAGATCGTGCGGATTAACGCCGCAGGCGTTCCGCTGCCGGTCCCAGCCCAGCACCAGGGGGCCGTCAAAGGAGCGGTCGCCGGAGGGGGCATTGGAGCCACACTCCTGGCGTTCGCTCCCTTCGGACCGGGAGGCATCCTGATCGGAGGGGTGGTGGGCCTGACCATCGGCGTCCTGATGGGCGCGTCGGAGGACGAGAAGCGAGCGCGGCGCTGGTGATGCGGATTGCGTCTCCTACAGTGCGGACCTGCTTCATGCGCAGGTCCGCACGTACCGGGGGCACAACGTCAGCACGCCATCATCGAAACGCCGACGAGTCGTTCCACTCCTCCACCGGGATGAACCGGAGCCCCTCCGGCTGCGGGGTCATCGACTGCACCCGGTCCACCACGGAGCGGTGGAAGAGGTGCACCACCGACTCCTCCAGCCTGAAGGCAAGCCGCTCTTCGAGGGGCACATCTCGAAGCACCGCCTCGTCGAGCACTAGGCTGTCGATGCCCATCACCTCCCCGTCATCCGGGTCGACGGTGAGCCGAGAGCGCTGCCGGTCCACACAGGCGAGGCGCCTCCACATGTGGACCAGCCAGTAGCGCAGCGCCGAGTCGCCGACCTGGACATCGGCGGGCACGAACTGGACGCCCCGCAGCTCCGCCGCATCAAGCACTCCCTTCAGCCGCGGCGACACCACCGGGGCAGGCAGGCTGTGGTGGTCCACCATGGCCGGCGACGACGGCACCGGCTCCCCCAGGCGCAGCTTCACGGGAACCGATGCGTCCACCGGCCGTCCCTTTCGAAATGCCGAGGCGGACTGGTCCCACGCGAATATCGGATGCTGCTGGGAGCGAGCCCGTAGGAGAACGAAGTAGTCCCGCTGCATCGCCTACGCCCCCACCTGAAGCGGGCGGCGAGAGAGAGGCTTCTTCGTGGTCCCATGGCGCACTCCGTGGCGCCGTCCATTGGGACATGCCCGAACTGGCTTGTCCGAGATGCTCCGAACGCCTCCGCATCCTTTCCCGCCGGGCAGGTAGTCGAGGCCATCCGCAGTAATCGTCCATGAGCCTCTCGACAGCTTGTCGAGGATGTCCTTGCTCGTGCGGTCCAGCTTTTCAACCAGACGAGCGGGCTTCCCGCAGTACGCGCCCGCCTCCACGGACTCAGCGAGCTTCTCCAGCTTGGCCACCACCGCAGAGGGGTAGGCCATGTTCAGGTCGAAGGCCCAGCCGTTGGAGTGCGGACCACGATGGACAGGCACGTGCAGTTCGCACGCGACCGCCATCTTCATCGGGAGGAAGACGCCGTTCTCCGCTTTGTTGATGTCGTACCCGAACAGCCAGCAGTACCGACTCCAGTCCTCATCGTCTGCCATGGACTCCGAGCAGATGAGGTGGTGGGCCGCGATGGAGCGGCGGCCCGTGTACCAGGGATGCGACTCAGGCTCAGCGCCTCTGAGGATGTTGCTGCCCAGCTTCTCGGGGTCTCCCACATTCCACCCAGGGGCCTCCGCCGTTGCATGCGCTGGCTTCCCGCAGAACCGGCACGGCTGCCACTGCGCCGGCTCGGGCCCCCCTCTCGAGGTTCTGACCGGAAGCGTCCGCTCCCACGTACCGACAGGCATTGCTTCATCACACCCTCAGTCATGACATATTTGAACGCCCTGAAAGAACGCCAATTCGAGCCAAACCCTGTGAGGTAGGCGTGTCCAAGACTTGGCGCTCCAACTGGGCAGCGCCTTTCACAACATGCCCCCGAGGGCAGCGTCCTTACCGATGACGAGGAGGTAGTCGCGGAACGCCTCCCACGTGTTGGGGGCGACGAGGCCGCGCGCGACGGCGTTGGCCTGCCACTCGCGCAGCAGCCCGTCAGCGCGCCACAGCAGCCAGGGCCGGCCCGCCGCGGTGCGAGCCTCCAGCATGAGGCGCTCCAGCTCTCCAGCCGTTTCCAGGAAGGTGGCTGTTGGATGCACCACCAGCCAGTCGTACGTGAGCGCCTTCGCGGGGTACCGCTCCTCCTGGGCCGACAGCTCGAGCGCGCTGTATTTGCCCCAGTCGTCGGTGAGCCCGGCCACGCCACTGGCCGCCAGCGCATGCAGCTCGCCCTCCAGTTCGGCGCGGCGCACGTGAAGTCCCTGGCCGACGGCCGCGAAGTGCCGCGCGGACGCGCCTACGGCGTCGAGCTCTCCGCGCACGCGGGCCAGCATGCAGGACACGTCGCGCTTGCGGGACTCGACAGCGTTTCGCTGGTACACCTCTGCGGACGTCAGTGACATGGGCTGCTCCTGGCTGGCGCGTGCGGCCGGCTACTCGCGAGGCTTGGCGTTGTGGCTGTAGAGGCCTTGCACGTTGTAGGTGCGGGCCCCGTGGACGGTGAGGCGCACAACGTCGCCCTCCCCCACCGCCTCGACGCCCACCACTCGGCCAGGCCGGGAGCCGAGCAGCATGTCCCCCGGGCGCAGCGCGGAGAGCGCCGTCCACCCCGTGCCCTCGACGAAGAGCGGGTGGAGACTGGAAGCCACGACGGCGCGCCCGTCCTCCAGCGCGAGCCGGTGCCGGTGCGCGCGGGCCCGCTGCACGGCAGCCACCTGGTACGCGTCCAGTTTCAGGGTGGACTCGTGCTGCGTGAGGACGCGCATGCCGGGGCGAACCAACTCCGCCGGCAACTCGCTCCCGTCTTCCATGAGGATGGGCTCCCACGGCGCCGGGCAGTACCCGCTCCCGTCGCTGCCGCCGCCACCACCGCCGCCGTCAACGCCACCACCCACCGGCGAGTTGTACTGAGTGGAGAAGGGCGCGTTGCGGCCGGCAGCGGGGATGAACCACTTCTGCGCTGAGGGCCCGTACGCGTTGACGACGGAGAGCAGGAGGTACCACATGGTGAAACTGGTGTTGTAGAGCCCCGCCATGGACCCCGGAAACATGTAGCTGAAGGACGCGCGCCCCTCATTGCTCACCGAGGACTCGGTGGCGTCCTGGTACACCCGGTCCGTCAGCGCGACGTGGAGAATCTGGTGGCGGTAGCCGGCGCCGTGCAACTGGCGAACCCAGAGTTCGACGCGCGCATACCTCATGGCGTCGAAGTTGTCGTCCAGCGCCTGCGGCATGAGGAAGAGCTGCCACGTCGTCCACGACATGGTGGACGTGGTGATGTTGTCCGCGCACTCGATGCGAACGCGGTCGATGTTGGGCGCGCCTCCCCTAGCGGCCCCTTGATTGTTGCCCCGGTAGAAGCACCTATTTCCGGGCCCAGGCCCGTCGAGACTCACGAGCCCCTTATAGAAGAGCGCCTCCAGCGGGTAGCGCCCCACCATGAGGTTGCCCGAGGCCACCTTCAGCGCGGTGCCAACGTTGTCCACCTTCGCGCCCGCGACGGGCACGCCGTGCTCGTCCTCCGCGTAGTTGGGCGTCTGCATGGTGTTGGCCGACAGCAAGTCGAACGTCACCTGCCGCCGCAGGCTGATGGCGTCGAAGTACACCGCTTTGCCGATGTCCGCGGCGTTGACGTTGAGCTCCCAGTGCAAGAAGACGCCCGTGCAGCCCGGTGGGCATTTCCCCTTCACCTTCACGCGTTGGTACGTGGTGGAGATGTTGGCCACCTCCACTCCGGTGTATTGCCCCGCGTAGTTGCCCGAGGCGTCCGCCCACAGCAGCAGGAGTCCGCCACCGAAGTTGCCGGAGAGCGGCACGGACGCCTTCACCCACGCCTCCGCGTAGAACTCGTCCCCCGCGGTGCACGGGACGCGCTTCGTCGCCGTGAAGGTGCGGTAGCCAAGCCCATTGAGAGGCACGCGGCGACACCACCGTCCCTCGCGAGCGTTGGCCGGCTCCTCCACGAGGTAGTCCCCCTCCGGAGAGAGCCCGACGGCGGCTGCGCCGGCCTCTGAGTACCCGTTGGGCACCAGGTTGTCGGAGGGCGGAAGGAGCAGGTGCTGCGTGGCGATGGCGCCCGGCGCCACCTTGCCGGCCGTCACCGCCCCGGGACTCAGCAGCGCGGTGCTGACGCTGCCGGCGGGCACGTTGGACAGCGTCTGCGTCGCCACGGTGAGGGTGTCCGGGTCCGCCACCACGGCGCCGCCCAGCACCCTCCAGCTTCCCTGGTTGCCGTTGGCGTAGAGGGCCTGCACGGCGCACTTCGCGCTGGTGGTGGACGTCACCCGAAGCGTCACCACCACGCGGCGCTCCGTCGGCCCCACGCGCTTGGGCTCCACGAGGTAGTTGTCCGTGTTGTTCGGGTCGTCCCCGGTGAAGACGGCCACCTGGAAGCCTTCCAGCAGGTGCGCGGGTAGCGTCTCCTCGTGCGTCCAGCGGATGTCGAGGTACTTCGGCTTGATGACGCGCGGGCGCGGCTGGCCCGGCTCTCCGTCCTCGACGATGCCGCCCTGCATTTCCTGCTCGCGTGAGCGCATGAGGGACTCGCTAGGCCGGCGGCGTGGAGGACACCGTCATGGTGATGGAGGCCGGCACCGTGGGCGCCGCCACCACGGTGAGGCTGACGGCGTTGGTGGAGTAGTTGCCGGTGGTGTCGATGGCCTTGAGCCACACCACCTGGTTGACGCCTGGCGCCGGCAGGGCCCACTCATGCGACGTCGCGCGCACCTTGGTGATGAAGGACGCCGTCTCCCAGCTTGAGCCAGCGTGGCGCAACTCGTACATGTCGCGGTCCAGGTCCGGGATTTCCGCCCACTTCAACGTGACGGTGTTGCCGTTGAGGGCGTGCTGGAAGCCGGCCACGTCGGAGGGAGGGGCCGCCTTGCCCAGCACCGTGTACGCGGCCTCGCTGAAGGCGGTGGTGAAGCCGCCCAGCTCGGCCGCCACCTGCACGCGGTACGGCCCTGGCGCCACGTCCGAGAGTTCCCAATAGTGCGTCTGCAGGCGCTCCTCGGAGCTCCAATTGCCCTCGGAGAGCCGCCAGCGCACCACGTACGCGACGGCGCCAGGCCGCTGCGTCCACCGGGCATTGAGGGACACCTTCAGGCCGCCGTTGGTCGTCTTGTAGAGGCCCTCCCCCACCACCAGCCCCTCGGGCGGGGACGAGGAGGGCAGCACGGAGGTGGGCAGGGGCTGGAGCTGCACGCCGTTCTCCACCGCGGCGTACTTGCCCGGGTGGTGCGCCAGCGCCGTCACCTCGTAGACGTGCGGCTCCACCTCGGCGACGGACAGCACGCGCCAGAGGGTGGGCACCAAATCGTTGGCGGCCAGCACCCAGACGGCTTGGGGCGCGGGCGCGGCGGTGAAAGGCGCGGCCAGCGTGAGGGCGCGGTATGGCGCCGCCGGCAGGGGCGCCAGGGGCCGCTCCTCCACCGTGCCGTTGGGCAGCACAGCGGAGAGGGTATACGTGTGCGCGGCCTCGAGGGTGACGTCCGCGTCCAGCTCAATGCGCGACGCGGCGGCCTCCACCACCCGGCCGCCCCAGCGTCGGCCCGCGCGCGTCGGGTCCACCACCTTCACCACCGCACCGGGGTTGCGCAGCGCGCCCTCCAGGCCGGTGCGAAACACCACCGTCTCCGTCTCCAGCCTCTCGGTGTGCAGCAGCCACCGGCCCACCCGCTGCGCCTGGCCGCGTGAGGTGCACCCCAGCGCCACCACGTCCGTGGGGTTGTAGCCGTAGTCGCGCATCCCCTCTTCGTCCGGGACGTGTTCAACGGCGGCCTTGTACTGGTTCGTCGGGTCGTTCCACGTCACCAACGCGACGGTGTGCCGCGCGCGCCGCGAGGTGCCTGAGTACGTGAAGAGGCCGTCCACCACGTTGGCCGGGGTGAAGAGGTACTCGGCATCCCGGGGCGCGTCCTGGGCCACGTACACCGCGCCGCTGGCCCAGTAGACGAGGCCTCGGAAGATGGAGGCGAGGTTGCCCACCACCTGGTACGCCTCCGCCTGCGTCTGCAGGTAGAGATTGCAAGCGAATCGCGGCTCCATGCCGCCCTTGCCGTCCGGCACCAGCTCGTCGCAGTAGCGGGCCACGGTGTACAGGCCCCACTTGTCCACGTGGGCCTCGTTCATGTACCGGCCCAGCCCGTACCGCTTCGTCGTCAGCAAGTCGTACAGGCACCACGCCGGGTTGTCCGTCCACGCCACCTGGAAGGTGCCGTCCCACGTGCCCGAGTACTCGCGCTTAGCGGGGTTGTAGTTGGAGGGGATGCGCACCTTCAGCCCGCGAATCCGGTAGCTGCGCGTGGGCACACTGCCGAACTGCCGGGCCGACACCTCGAGGGCGATGAGCGCGGTGTTCGGGAAGCTGAGCTTCTCGTCCAACAGCGTCGCGTACGACTTCCACAGCGTGCGGTTCTGCAGCGCGATGGTGTCGGAGTCCGACATGGTGCGCCGCACGCGGATGTCCCACGGCGCGCTGCCGGTGAGCTCCACGCGGTACGTCCGCTCGTAGGGGCTGGTGCACTTCCCGCGGATGACTTGGGCGCCCTGCAGGTCCTGCTCCACCCATCCGCCACCGTTGCTCTGCACATCGATGGCGATGACGACGGTGGACGGCTGCAAGTCACCCGTCTCCGGGTGCTGGTACGTCAACTGCGGCACCTGCAAGGTGACTCGCACCGCGTCCACCTCTGGGTCACTAACGGTGCGAATGGCCGGCAGGTGCTGCTTCACCTCGACATTGACGGCGTGCTCCACCTCCGCTGCGGTCCAGCCGGGGATGTATTCCTGAGACTGAGTGCCAGCGACGTCGTACGCGGTGACATCCCGGAAGTTGGGCGTGCCATTCGGGCTCTGCACCGGGACGCCGTCCAGGTAGATGCCCTTCAGCCCGCCGACGAGCCCTTCAATCTCCCCCTCACACAGCACGTCCAGCACGCGCGCGTGGGCGGCTGACCTCAAGGTGTCGGGAGACTCCACGGGCGAGCGCTGAGCGTCACCCCCGCCCTTCCCTCCGCTTCCGCCACCCGCGCCACGCAGCGCGCCACGCTCACGCCTCGATGTCATGGGGTTCCTCCGGGTCCTCTTTCTTGAGGTTGTGCGAGAGGAAGCCCACCGTCTGGTACGTGTGCGCGCCCGCCACGGTGATGCGCACCACCGGGCCATGCCCAGCCGCCTCTACTTGGCGCACCACGCCGGGACGCGCGCCCACCAAACGCGTGCCCGCGTCCAGGTGGCGCAGCTCCACCCATGCGGTGTCCGTGCGCACGCGGTGGTTGTAGGTGGCGACGAGCTCGCGGCCGTCCTCCAGCACCAGACGCAAGCACTCCGCCTCCAGGGTGGAGACGTGGGAGACGGGGTAGTCGCCCCACGTCAGCGTCACCTCATCCTGGGTGCGCACCCACGCGCCCGCGCGGACCTCACCAGCGGGCACCTCGCGCCCGTCCGAGAGGAGGATGGGCACCCACGGCGCCGGACACCCTCCACCTCCGGGCGGCTGGCCATCTGGGCCATGCTGTCCACTGCCCGTGGAGCCGCCGAAGCCGCCGCCCGCGCTCCACTCGGTGGAGATGCCGGCGGACACCACGCAGCTACCCACCAACATCTCCCCGTAGCAGAGGGGCACCGGGTGGCCCTGGGCCAGCGTGTTGACGGGGCCATTGAAGACATACGAGGGCTGGGTGTCGGGCTTCTCGGCCGGACCCGTCGCCGAGGGCGGCTTGAAGAGGAGCTGCGCTGCGCCGCCCACCATGAGGCTGCTGCCCAGGGCGATGAGTTGCCCCCCCACGACGCCGTAGTCGTAAACGGAGAGCACCGCGCCGCCGGCGATGAGCACCGCCCCCAGCACCACCTGAAGGACTCCCGCCTGCTTCGCGCCGGCCAGTGCCGGGAGGATGGTGATGCGCGTCTCGCCCGTGACGACGCCCAGCTCCTCGGCGCCGACGTCGCGCTCTCCGACGAGGACGTGGTAGCCGGGCGCGCTGTTCTCCGCGAGGTAGCGGCCGAAGCCCTCGCACACCGCGCAGAGGGCGCGCACCGCCTCCGCGGGCGAGGGCCCGCCCAACGCCAGCTTCCACTCCCGCCCGAAGCGAGCTCCCAGGGGCCCGCCGAGCACCACCGTCGTCAGCATAGGCTGTGATGCCGCACAACCTTCCGAGTCACCTTTGCCCAGAAGCCGCTGTACGTCTCCCTCTTGGAGAGCGAAGCCTGGAGGTGGTGGAGGACGACGTCCGCGCCCAGGTACACGCCCGCGTGGTTGGGCACCTTCGCGCGCAGTTGCATGAGGAGGACGTCGTGCTGGCGCAGCGGCGAGCCCGTCACGTCGACGAAGCCCGCCTTCTCGTAGCCCTCCAGGTAGAGGTTGCCGCCCTTCGCCCACCAGTCGTCGGGGCGCTCGAAGTCGGGCAGCTCCAGCCCCAGCGTCTCGCGGTAGTAGTCGCGGATGAGGCTGAAGCAGTCGAGCACGCCGTGGGAGAACTCCCGGCCCACCAGGGGCGGCCGGTAGCCGCTGGGGTGCAGTACCTGCCAGTGCCCCACCGGCACGTTGACGATGAGCCAGGGCAGGCCCCACCGCTCGCACATGACGCGGTCCGCCTCGCTCGGCTCCGGGGAGGCGTTGGGGTGGGAGTGCACCACTGCGACCACCTCCCCCTCCGCCTCGGCGCGCGCGAAGTCCTCAGGCGCCATGTGGAAGTGGGCTTGGCCCTCGGCGAGGTTGCGACAGGGCCGGTACACCAGCTCGCCCGCAGCACGCACCATGAGGCCGCACGACTCGCAGGGCGACTCAGATTGGGCATGCGCCAGGGCCGTAGCGATCAGGGACCGAGGGAATTCGAACGGTGACACGGGCGGAATCCAGCGTCATTGGGGCGAGCGGACCCACCCGGATGGCCATCTTTCAAGCCATTACCACCCGGCTTGCGGACACCATCCACCACGCCTGCCGCATCCCAGCGCAGCACGAGCGCAAAGCCCGGCATCAAGGTCGTTAGGCTAGAGAGTTGAGCCCGGATTCCACTGCGAGCGGAAATCGATAGATTCCACGAGGGAAACCCAGGAGCGTACGACTCCACAACTTCCTGTAGGTGCGACATTTCCCAGCACTATTAGTGGGGTCAGTGCTGTTCTTGATCAGCTACGATGACACGCGTATTGATCCGCTCGCACCGGACCTGCACGCCATCCGGTGTGCGGTCGCGTTGACGGATTGTCCGTCTCGTGCGAGATCGAAGAGTACAGCCAAGAAAAAACAAGGGGCGCCCGCCGCCAAGCAGGCACCCCTCGGGAACAGGAACGCCTTGGCGCGCCTGCGGTCGTTCTCTGATGTAGGTCGATTGGTCGATTCGCTATGGACTTCGTTACGGACCCGTTGCTCTCTACTGACTCCCGAGGAGTCTCGGTCCCACTCTTCAATTCAATCTACACCTATTTCTATTTCAACCGCACTACGACCGTCAATTAATCCTTCGTACTCCATTCGATCACTCAACAAAGGAGGAAGCATGCGCACATAAACACACACCCCATTCCCACCGCCAAGGGGATGGGCTGAAGCAACTGAGCTTAGTCCAGGAGGCCTTGGCGCACCTGCGGTCGTTCGCGATCGCCAGGGCCTCCTTTCGATGTGGAACGCATCAAGTAGTACGCCGAAAGGAAAGTGCCGATGAGGACTCTCATTGCACTGCTGAAGACGCTGAAGACGCTGACGCCAACGAATGCCCTCGCGACGATTGCGCTCGGAGCGTTCTTCCTCATGGCCGCGATGGTGTGGCGGGCGTGGGAGCGTCAGTTTCCCCCACTAGCTGCCTCTGGGCACGTCCTGCCTCCGGCAGAAAAGGGGGCGCTCACCAGCGTCGAGAAGTAGCGCTCCGACGGATTGATTGAAGAGGTCCGCTCCAGTGCACCGGAGCGGACCTCTTTTGACTCTCCCTCCCGCAGGCGCGGGCTCTGACCGTGGCGCGGCTCACCTCAACAGCCCCACCCCGGGAAAGCCCCCATAGGGCAAAACCGCCGTAGCCCCGAAGCGTGCCTTGCAACTCGAGAGGCGCTTCCCGCACCGGTCCTCAGAGGGGTTGGACGTCGGCGAGTCGTCGGCCTTGGCCACGGGAGGGCCAGCGTAGCCGCACCCCTCACCCCGGTACTGCCACCCGCACATCTGGGTGATGACGCGCAGGGGGATGCGGACGCCCTCCAGGTCGCACCGCGCCGCGAGGGTAAACTCGATGAGGTACTTGTTCTCCGTCGTCTTCGCGTCTACCACGAACTCGTCGTCCGGGAAGCCCTCTGACGGACTCGCGGTCGGGTTGGCGCCGCCAGGGAAGTTCACCGCATCCAGGTAGCGGACGAAGGTGCGCTTGCGGATGACGCGCGCGCCCAGCAGGTCGTTGCAGTCGCGCGCCAGGGCCCCCAGCGTGCCCTGGAGGTTGGCCATGGTGAGGGTGGGCCGGGGAAGGCGCCCGGTGCCCGACTTCTCGAAGCCGCGGGCCTGCACGGGCCAGGGCTGGTACGAGGCGCCCTGCCACACCACAGGCCCGTTCAAGCTGTTGGTCCCCGCGTGGAAGTGGCTGATGCCACCCCCGGGGATGGACGACGCGTCCAGGATGAAGAGCTCAACCAGGGCGCCTGGCTCCAGCTTCTGGATGTCCTCTGCGATGCTCACCCTGCCACCTCCTGGAACTCCGCGCTGACGTCGTGAGCGTTGAAGCCCTTCACCGTGGACGTCCAGCTCTCGCAGACGACGCGCAGCACCTGCTCGCCCGTGCCGGTGAAGGTGAGCGCCGCGCCCGCGGCCGGGGGCACGGCGAAGGTGACGAGCCCGGAGCTGGAGAGCGAGTAGTCGGCGCCGGCCGCGAGGAGCACCCCGTTCCGGTACACCTGCGGAGGTGTCGTCCAGCCAGTCGCCGGCACCCGCTCGCCGGGCACCTCCGGAGACACGGGCCGCTCGAGGAGGTACTGCGTGCGCACCCCGTCCCCGGTGCCCACCGGGAAGCCGGTGACGTCCCAGGAACTGGACGGCACGACGAACTCGAAGGACTCCACGCCCCTCCGGGCCTGGAGAAAGGCCTCGATGGCGTCGGCCTCCTTCTTCCGGCGGGCGTTGAACTGGAGGGCCCAGCGAGGGAGGACCGTACGCATGCCGTCCTCCGAGCGCTGGGCGTAGCCGTCACCGAACTGGGTTTTCAGGACGCGCGGTTGGGTCTGCTGCTGGGCGCCGTAGTCCGGCGTGAAGAGGAAGCGCTCCATGCCCACATCGTCAACTGGACAGTGGACCGAGTCCGCCTAAACCTCGGCGCTCACTCAGTCCATGCCGGTGAGAACCCCCTTTTTGAAGTTGCCCATGATCTGGCGTGCATAGGTTTCGAACTCTACGTACCGCGCCCCGGCCACAGTGCTCCCGTCCTCGAGCTGGCGATGAGCAACCGGATTTGGCCACAGCCGAGGGTCCAACCCTGGCTCGGCTTCCTTCGCAAGCGCAAGCACTTGATTGAATCTATCTGCGTACTGCGCTGATGGATTCTGCTCGCGCTCCTTTGGAGAGAGGTTCGAAATCGCCTCGACGAATGCCGTAGCCTGCCTGCGCACCAATCCAGCGTTATTAGACATGACTGAGTTCCCCCACTTCGGACGGGCTGGAGCATATTCCACCCCTTCGCCAAGGCACGGATACCTTCGTCATCGGCGTCGAAGCAGTCTATACAACCACGACGGCAAGTGAACCAACAAGGCACCGCCAAGCCGAAGCGATAGCCGCTCTTGAGTGACCGGAAAGTGAGCCCTGGGCTGTAAACGCCGGCCATCTGCTCCACCAGTCCTTTCCCCTGAGCCACGCCGCCCGGAAGCTATAGAGACCGTCAAGCCAGACGTCGGTACCGGCGAGGGCTGCCACTGTCGCTCTGAGTTCGTCACCCCATCGAACCACCCGCGCCATAGCCATTGGCCAGGAGGTCCAGAGAACGGAGTACTGCAACGGCTTCCCGCGTTGCCCTCTCATGCGCCGCTCGGGCCCGCGCGTACCGCGTCCTCGCGGCCGGACTGCCATCCCGCCCCGCCACCGCGCGCTGCATCTCCCTCTCCGCTGCCGCCAGGCGCCTCGCGAGCGCCTCCCGCCTGCTCCAGTCGTCCATGCCTAGCATGAAAAGCACGAAGCGTGCCTAGCGCGCTCGTCTGAGCCGCAGGTACGCCTATCCCTCTTCCCCCTCCGAAGGCGCCCCCCCCTGAGTTGCCGCGACCAGCCGACGGACAGCCTCCGTCGGCACCCTTCCCTTTTCTGTCGCTCCAGAAATCCCTGATGGCGCCGTCCTCTTCGCAGCCTGCGCAGCGAGAATGGCGCGATCCAGCACGCCAGCGACGGCCACGACCGACCCAATAAACGCGGTTCTCGGCCCCAGGTTTGCCTGAAGGTCACTCGCCAGAGATCTTGCCGTATCACTCATGGGAGGCGTCGCGAACGAGACGTCCTTGGAGATGTGCGCGAATGCGTTGCGGATGCTGCGGATCATGTCTATGCGTCGACATGTTTCTTTTGACAGGAGCCCAAGTGCCTCACAGGCCTTGGTTCGCATGGCGAAGGTGGACAGCCCCCCAGTACCATCAAGCAGCGCGGCTGTAGCCTTCGACCCATCGACGAAGAACGTCCGGAGCAACTCCCCGAGCCTCTCTTCGAGGAAGGCGCCCCCCACCAGTGCACACCCCCTGTCCGTCTCCGAGCGCAGAAGCGTGACCGTCCGCCACACATGCTCGGGAACATCCAGCTCGAAGTGATTGGATATGCCGATGAGCATCTCGGCAGTGAACGGCGCACCGGGCTTCTCGAGTTGGATGCCTTTCCGAACTACTGCCGCAAGGAGTGCAGCGACTTCCTTCTCGGCGGTTTCATCTTCGCCCCCTGAAAGTACACTCTCTGGAGCTATGCCTGCGTCCGAGTCGATCGAGCTCTTCGTGTCCATGACAATCGTTAGAGCATGTAACCTTCCGTCACAGCAATCGCGGCACGGATCCCCGGGGTCTGCTCTCGGAACGGTCACGGGAGACACCGGCAACGGACGCTCGCCTCGATCCCGCGGAGCATGCCTTCACCGGCACCGCACCTGCCGCCCCCCGGCAAGAGGCCTGCGCAAGGGGACTCACGCGCCTCCTTCAGTAGGAGAGCGGTTGAACCGTAAGGGCCGGCGCCAGTAGCCTCCCTTCCCGCGAAAGGGTGGGCGCGCAATGACTCGACTGGCCGTGGCGGTTTTCCTGTTCTTCTTCACCGCATGCAGCAGTCCGCCTCCGAAAGAGCCCGAGGCCGCGGCACCCAGGGCTGCTGATGTGTTGGGCGTCAGGGCTGATTTCGTCCCGCGCTATACCGTTGCGAGCACACAGCGGTTGGACATCGGTGGAACTCCACGGCTCATGATGAAGGTCGTGGTCCCGCGTGGGCTCTCACGCGAAGAACTCGAGGGGAATGTCCGTCACGCACTCCTGCGCGCCTACGAGTTGGGACCGGTTCGGTTCGGAGCCATCATGGTTGGGGCCTACAGCTCAGAGAAGACCGATACTGCATTCAACGCAGCGAAAGGAGACTTCGCCCCCGGAGGGAAATGGAGCGAGTCCAGCACAGACGTCCCGCTATCCGAGTGGAAGGCACAGATCGAGTTCTCCGACCTCTACTTTCTGGAGCGGACGTATCTCGCCGCCGGGACACGGACGGTCCTTGTGCTGACCGACACCGAATTCTCGGACACCATCCACATGTCGCGCGTCGCGGCCCGTTGGCTCCCAGAGGACACCGTTGCAGTTCTGAAGCCGGGCGTCCCGGTTGTCGTGATTGGACACGAGGACGTTGGCCTCGCGGGCGTGCGCTACGAGGTGGAAACGGCGAAAGGCAAGAAGCATCGCGGGTGGGTGCATGGAGCCGACCTGCAGGCGGAGTAGACCGAGCCCATTGGATCGCGAGGCGGCACGGGCGCCCAACCGTGCCGAAGCCGCCGGAGCAGGTGCCTCTGCTGCCGGAGACCGCGCGGCGGATGTAGGCAGTCGATGTCACGGCCTTCCAATGTGCAATACGCCAGGACCACAAGCTCCGTTGTATCCATCAACGATGATCAACAGCATGTCCCCCTTGCTGATGTTCGCAAGTGTCATTCTCGACTGACCATACTGACCAACATCGTCGTTGCAACCGAGTATTTGCGACGTGTCCTTGTAGTTTCGGACCTCTAGAACAGTGTCATAGCTCGACCCCAACGTAGAGAAAACATATCTCCCGGATGAAGGCGCCTTCCAAATATATGCGATATCACTCGTGCCACCCACATTGCAACTCAGACGCCACTGATTAGAGAGTCCGCACGTATTGTAGCTCGCGACATTGGGACTGACGACACTACCCAGATCCCCACCGAACGCAGCCTGCGACACCTCGCCGCCCCCCTCCTCTGCCACTGCTTCCTCTGGATCTTGGGGAGCGAAGCCTTCGGGGGACTCACCTTCGGGATCAGGGCCACACGCCCCAACTGCAAACAGCCCGATCACCACACCCAGCACGGCGCGAACAGGTTTGAACACGGCAGCTCCAGTGTACGATTTGAGTTTCGACCAAGCCCCGGCATTGAGAGCCGAGCCGGAGCAACCGAGCACCACATGCAGTGCTCGGTTGCTCGAAACGTCGGTTCCCGCCCGCCCAACCGCCATTGCCTGACACGTCCGGGTCAGATTGGCCTTTTGGACAGTCGTGTCCTCGGAGCCAGAGGTCGCTTCAATAGGCGTTCTCCACACCACAGCGTCCTGATGCCATTGCAGCGGAGCCCGCTGTGGGGCATTGCTTCGCTGCGCGTCCGCCCGGGTGAGCGGAGTTGGGGATTCTATACCCTGGTGGCAGTCCCCGAGCGCCTCCGCGTCGCATTCATGGACTCGGACTCACAAATGCCCATGAGTGTAAGTGGTCTCACAGTCGTGCCGCTGCCCAGCTTTCTCGTCTGCCAAGAACCAGAGTGTCCTCTACGAGAGGTTGACCCGGACATTCCAGACAATTGCCCCCTCCCCATCCCAACTCAATCATAGAGCAGTCAAGCACCACATCATGTGCCTGACCGCTCTTGGCCGAGACTCACCGCCAAGGGCACCCCCGTACCCGAGGTGCAGTCATGGCAAACCAGAGAAGGGCAGTTCTGTACGCGGCGGGCTGGGCATTGCTGTTGGGCGCATGTGGTCCCGCGCTCGACGGCGAAGACGGCGAGTACGCCGAGCCTCCAGCCGCCGAGTCGCCAGCTCATGATGATGCGGTGACCGAGGAGGACAACGAGGTGTCCCAGGCAACGTTCGGAGGGCACATTGGAAGCGCACTGGGCTCTCCGGTCAAAGACTTCAACAGCTGCACCGCCAATAATGAGTGGCGCACGACATGCGGCTCCGGTGCTGCGCCTGACATGTCGTATCACTGGACAGTCCCTGTGACGGGCGACTACACCTTCTCCACCGTAGGCTCGACGTACGACACCGTGCTTGAGATCCGAAGAAGAGGAGATACAGCCATTGTGCTCGGCTGCAACGATGATCGCGCAGACGGCGTCCCAACGAGCCGCGTCACACTCCGCGGACTCACGAAAGGAATCCAGCTTCTCATCATCGTTGACGGATACGGTAGTAGTGTATGTGGCGCGGGAAAGCTGAACATCAATGGCCTTTAGAAGAAAGGCTCGTCACCGCCGCGTCTTGACGAAGTTGTGGAGCTGCCCGCCGGGCTGCATCTCCCGGAGGATGAACTTCATGAAGGCGGCTTCGAAGCCGCGCGCCAGCTTCTCGGACTCGCCCCGTCCGCCCGAGGACTGCACCTCGGACCGCACCGATCCGTCCTGATTGAAGTTGTTGATGACGGTGATGGTGGGTGCCGCTCCAGCCCCCTCCCCCGCTGGCGGGAGGATGTCCGCCTTGCGAGGCACGTAGAGCTTCGGCACCTGGGGCGCCCCAGCCCCGAGGCTCAGCTTCCC
>NZ_JABUMQ010000015.1:0-64981 GCF_013336645.1 Myxococcus sp. CA039A
CCGCCGCCAGTCCCACCCACCCGTAGCGCTTCCATTGCCGCATGAGGCTCCTCCCTTTTCGCGTCTTGGCCCCATCCGGCGCGCGAGCTGGTTCGTCCAGCCCCGCCACGTCCAGATGGCTCAACGGTCCGGGCGCGCTCTTGCCACCGTCATGCCAGCACCGGGCAGACAGAGGACTCCGGGATTTCCAGGGGGTTGCGGGAGACAGTGCCTCTCAGAAACCTGAGGAGCGAGGAGTCCCCGAGGGGGAAAAACCGTGGGTCCTGGGCACGAAGCGGACGAACTGCTGCGTGAGCGCCGGGTCCATGCGCTCCAGTCGCAGGCCCATGCCGGCCGGAGCACGGAAGGGGCCCGGGGTGCGCGGCGGGTTGGACCAGACAACAGTGGCCTCGGCCGAGCAGGGCGTGCGCTGCCCGGCGAGCAGCACCTTCAGCGTCAGCCGGGTGCCCTCGCGCGCGGGGGTGAGGGTGCGCACGAAGAGGGCGTCGGGGCTGGCGTCGTGGCTGAAGCCCGTCAACGTCGCGCCACCGCCCACCGGGGCGAACTCCACCACGGTGAAGAAGGGCACGCGCTCCGCGGCGCGCAGCGGCACGCGCTCCGGGACGAGCCGCGACAGCACCCGCCCCAGGAGTTCATCCGCGCCCAGGTGCCGCTTCTCCAACAGCGGCGCCCCGGCGAGCACCTGCGCGCGCGCCAGCACGTCCGCGGACTCCTCCGCGCGCGACAAGAGCACCAGCGGCTTCTTCGGATTCGCCTCGCGCAGCTTCGTGGCCAGGGCCAGCGTCTCGCGCGGCGCTCGCGAGACATCCACGAGGAAGCCGTCGAGCAGGGCCGCGTGCTCGCTCGCGAGCTTCTCCGCGTCCACCGCGTCGCGCGCGTAGAGGACGTGCAGGCCCTCCTGCTCCAGCGCGCCGCCCAGGAAGGTGTGCAGGAAGCGCCCGCCCTCCACGAGCAGCATGCGGCGGCCCTTGGGAGGACCTTCCTTCGCGCGCTCGCGGGCCCCGCGCACGGCCACCAGCTTCGCCTGGAGGGCCTCCAGCGCCACGGGCTTGGGCAGGAAGTCGTCCGCGCCCGCGCGCCAGCAGTGCATGACCTCATGCGGCTCGCCGGCGGAGGTGAACATGATGACGGGCACGTTGCGGCCGGCCGGGTGCGCCTTCACCGCGCGGCACACCTCGTCGCCCTGCATGCGCTCCATGCGCAGGTCCATCAGGATGAGCATGGGCGCGCGGCGCGCGAGCTCCGACAGACACGCCTCGCCGCCATCCAGCGTCACCGGCTCACAGCCGAGCCGGGCCAGGTGCAACCTCACCACCTCGCGAGCCGTGCGCGAGTCATCCACCACGAACACGGCCTCGCGCGTGGTGGAGGTGGGCGCATTCATGGTCAGGCGCGCGGCTCCTGCTTGCCGGACAACAGCTGCGTGAGCTGACGGGCAATGGCGGCGCACTTCGCCGCGTCCTTGCTGTCCAGCGCGGAGCGCCCGCCGTCGAGCAGCCGCTGCACCGTGCCCACCGCGGCGTCGGCCTCAGGGCTGGGGTTCTCCTGCGCGCTCTTCTGGAGCATCCGCGCCAGCTTCTCGCCGCGCTCCAGCAGCTTGCGGAACAACTCCTCCGCGCGCTTCGCGTCCACCACGCCCTGCGACTTCGCGTAGTTCGCCTGCTCCGCGCCCAGCTTCTCCGCCTCGCCGTGCGGCAGACCCGCGCGGGCCTCCAGGCGCACCGTCTCCATGTTGCCGGTGGTCAGGTCGGTGGCCTTCACGGACAGAATCGCCTCGCCGGACAGCTCGAAGACGACCTCCAGCGGCACGTCACCGCGCGCGGCCACGTGCAGGTTCTTGAGCACCACCTCGCCCAGCTTGTGGTTCTCGTCCTGGAACTCGCTCTCGCCCTGGTACACGGGGATGCGCGCCTCGGCCTGGCCGGACGTCCCGGGGAAGAAGATGTCGCGCGCGACGACGGGCACGCCCGTGTTCTTCGCGATGAGCCGCTTCACGCGTCCGCCCAACACGCCCACGCCCAGGCTCTGACTGGCCACGTCCAACAGCAGCGCCTGCCCCGACTGGCGCAACAGTTCGTCCGCCTGCACCGCCGCGCCCAGCGCCACGGCCTCGTCCGGGTGCACGTCCGTGGACGGCGCGCGGCCGAAGAAATCCGCCACCAGCCGGCGCACCAGCGGCACGCGCGTCATGCCACCCACCAGCAGCACCACGTCCACCGAGCGCGGGTTCATCTTCGCTTCATGCATCACGCCCTGACACACCTCCAGGCAGCGGCGCGACAGCGGCTCCGACAGCGTCTCGAAGAAGGAGCGCGTGAGCACCGTCTCCAGCTCCGTGCGCCGGCCTCCCGTGGAATGGTCGCCCAGCCCCGACACGGAGACGGTCGCCTCCTCGTGCTCGGTCAGCTCGCGCTTGGCCGCCTCCGCCGCGACCTTCAGGCGCCGCAGGCTCTGCGCATCCTGGGACACGACATGGCGGAGCTCGTCGTCCACCTGCGCGAGCAGCCATTGGACGATGCGTTGATCAAAGTCCTCGCCACCCAGGCGAGGGTCGCCGCCGGTGGCGCGCACCTCGAAGACGCCGGACTTCACGTCGAGGATGGAGACATCGAACGTGCCGCCGCCCAAATCAAACACCAGCGCGCTGCCCTCGAAGCCGCGCGACAGGCCGTACGCGAGCGCCGCCGCGGTCGGCTCGTTCACCAGCCGCACCACATCCAACCCGGCGATGGAGGCCGCTTCCCGCGTGGCCTGGCGCTGGTTGTCGTCGAAGTTGGCGGGGACGGTGATGACACACTTGGTGACGGTGCGGCCGAAGTGCGCCTGCGCGTCGAGCGCCAGCTCCCCCAGAATCATCGCGGAGACCTGGGTGACGGGCAGCACGCGCCCGGCCAGCTTCACGCGAACGTCTCCGGAGGGACCGGCGACCAGCGGATATGGAACGAGGGCCTTTGCTTGTTGCACCAATTCCGGCGTGTAGCGCCGGCCAAGGAAGCGCTTCGTGGCCCAGACAACGGAGTCGGGATGCTCCTCCGCGAGCGCTTGGGCTTGCTGCCCCACGACGCGCTCGCCGGCCTTCGTCACACCGAGCACGGAAGGCGTGAGGCGGCCTCCCGCGCGCGAGGGGATCAGGCGCGGTCGGCCGTCCTCCACGGTGGCGACGGCGCTGTTGGTGGTACCCAGGTCGATGCCGATGACGGGGTCGTGCATGGGGGCGGTCGGGACCCCACGGTACGGGTCTTGCCGCCTCCTCGCCAAGCCCCCTCTCGTCAGACCTGCCCTCCGCGCGTCGCTTCCCTGTCCGGCCAGGCACGTTGGCCGCGGAGGTGGACGCCCCTGGAGCACCATGCTAAGGGCGCGACCGCCATGGTGAACATGTCCATTGCCCGCCGCTACGCCCGTGCTCTCCTCGACGTCTCGTCGGAGGTGGGCCGCATTGATGCCGTCGCCGAGCAGCTCTCCTCCTTCGCGGATATCTTCGCGAAGAACCCGGAGATGACGGACGTGCTCCACAACCCCATCTACTCCCGCGCGCAGCGAGCGCAGGTGGTGGAAGGGGTCATGAAGCTGGTCCCCAACCTGGAGCCGGTGCTGGCCAACACCCTGCGGCTGCTGGTGGACCGCAACCGCCTGCCCTACGTCGCCGACATCGCCCGCGTCTTCCGCGACATGGCCGACGCCCGGGCCGGACGCGTGCGCGGCAACGTCACCACCGCCGCCGCCCTTCCCGCCGACACCCTGGCCGCGCTCCGCCAGTCGCTCCAGCAGATCACCCAGCGCGACGTCATCCTGGAGACGCGCGTGGACCCCAGCCTCCTCGGTGGCGTGTCCGCCCAGGTGGGCAGCATCCTCTACGACGGCAGCCTCCGCACCCAGTTGGAGGAGATGCGCCGCGAGTTGAAGCAGCACTAAGAGTACGGCCGCCGTCCGGCGGCCCACTCCGCAGGTCGTCCCTGTACCCCGCAGTCCGGGGCAAACCGGCATTTCCCGTTGCCCCTGGAGAGAGGTATACTCGGGGGAACGCGGGGTAACCCCGGGTTTTCTGGACGACCTCAACATGCCGCAGTCCCTGCTTCACCCCCTCCCCGGTGGCCCGCTCTTCGCGGTCGCCCCCGAAGAGGCTTGGCCCTTCCTTGGCGCGGTACTGAACGCGACGGGTTGTGGCATCGCCCTGTTGGACAGGGAGCTGCGGACCGTGTGGGTGAATGGCGCGCTGGCGTCGCTTTCCGGCATGGAGATGCGGGCCCACCTGGGGCGCCCGCTCGTCGACCTGTGGCCCAAGCTGGCGGTGTCCCTGGCCCCCCTGCTGTCTCGCGCGCTCTCTGGTGAGAGCGTGGTGGAGGCGCCGGTGACGGGGGTGCTGTCGTCGACGAGTGGAGAGCGCAGCCTGCGCGTGGCGCTGTCCCCGGCGCACCAGGCCGGCGTGCTCACGGGCGTGGTGATGTGGATGCGCGACGACACGGCGCGGACGCACGAGGAGGCCCGGCTTCGGGAGCGCGAGTCGCACATGCGCAGCCTCGCGGACGTGGCCTGCGACGGGCACTTCCTGCATGAGAACGGCGTCGTCCTGGACGCCAACCGCGCGCTGGCCCACCTCCTGGGTCACGACTCGCCCCGGGATTTGATCGGCCACCACCTCATCGAGTGGGTGTCCCCCGAATACCGCCCCGCCGTCATGTCCGCCGTCGCCCGGGGGGTGGAGACGCCCTACGAGGTGATGTGCGTGCGCCGGGACGGCCAGCGCATTCCCCTGGAGGTGCTGGGCAAGCACGTCCTGTGGGAAGGCCGGCAGGTGCGACTGGCCGCCATCTGGGACATCAGCGGCCGCAAGGCGGCGGAGGAGCGGACGGAGCGCACCGAGCACTTCCGGGAGCAGCTGCTGGGCGTGGTGGGCAATGACTTGCGCACGCCCCTGCAGACCATCCAGATGGGCACCGGCGCCCTGCAGCGGCTGGGAGGAATGGAAGAGCCCCAGCAGCGACTGGTGGGCCACATGGCCCAGGCGGCCCGGCGGATGGAGCGGATGATCCACGAGCTGCTGGACTTCACCCGGGCCCGGCTGGCCGGCGGGCTGCCGGTGCGCCCGGAGTCGCTGATGCTGGACCGGCTGGTGGAGCGGGTGCTGGACGAGCGGCGACAGGCCCACCCCGGCCGCACCCTGCTGATGGAGACACAGGGGGATTTGCGCGGCCACTGGGACGAGGCGCGGCTGACGCAGTTGGCGGACACGCTGCTGGGCAGCGTCCTGCAACACAGCACGGACACCACGCCGGTGTGGTTGAAGCTGGTGGGCTCGGTGGGGGGCGTGACGCTCTCCATCCGCAATGACTCGCTGACGGTGCCGGTGGAGGAGCACGCCACCCTCTTCGAGCCCTTCCGACGGGGCCGCCCCGCCAGCGCGGAGGGCCTGGGCCTGGGGCTCTACATCGCCCGGCAGGTGGCCGTGGCCCATGGGGGACGCCTCACGGTGGAGTCCTCCCAGGGTGGAACCCGCTTCGTCGTCTGGCTGCCCCGCGAGCCTCCCGGCCGCTGACGGCCACACGTGCCCGGAGGGGTCGTGCTCCCTCGCTCGCCGGGCACCGGGGCACCGTCGCTTACCGGGTTGATAATGCCCCGAGAGCCCCGAATGTCGTGCGCATTGCAGTGGGTAGGGGTGCGTGGTAAGGGGCCCCGACTTCTAGCTTTCGGCGGACCCGAACCGACCCGGCCCGCCCCCTGTTCGAGGACGCAAAACGCCCATGGAAATCCGCGCCGACGAGATCAGCAGAATCATCCGGGAGCAGATCAAGGACTACGGCAAGAAGGTCACCGTCGCGGAGACGGGCACCGTGCTGTCCGTGGGTGACGGTATCGCGCGCATCTACGGGCTCGAGGGCGTGCAGGCCGGTGAGCTGGTGGAGTTCACCAACGGCGTGAAGGGCCTCGTGCTGAACCTCGAGGAGGACAACGTCGGCGTCGCCATCATGGGTGACTTCCAGGCCATCCGCGAGGGTGACGTCGTCAAGCGCACCCAGCAGATCGCCTCCGTGCCGGTGGGCAAGGGCCTGCTGGGCCGCGTGGTGGACCCGCTCGGCATCCCCCTGGACGGCAAGGGCCCCATCGAGGCCACCGAGACGCGCCGCCTGGAAGTGAAGGCGCCCGGCATCGTGAAGCGCAAGAGCGTGCACGAGCCCCTGCAGACGGGCATCAAGGCGCTGGACGCGCTGGTGCCGGTGGGTCGTGGTCAGCGCGAGCTCATCATCGGTGACCGCCAGACGGGCAAGACGGCCGTCGCCATCGACACCATCATCAACCAGAAGGGCCTGAACGTTTACTGCATCTACGTGGCCATCGGCCAGAAGCAGTCGACGGTCGCCCAGGTCGTGGAGAAGCTCAACCGCTTCGGCGCCATGGAGTTCACCACGGTGGTCGCGGCGAACGCCTCCGACCCGGCCCCGATGCAGTTCTTCGCGCCGTACGCGGGCGTGGCCATCGGCGAGTACTTCCGCGACAACAAGATGCACGCCCTCATCATCTACGACGACCTGTCCAAGCAGGCCGTGGCGTACCGCCAGCTGTCGCTGCTGCTGCGCCGCCCCCCGGGTCGTGAGGCGTACCCCGGCGACGTGTTCTACGTGCACAGCCGCCTGCTGGAGCGCGCCGCCAAGCTGTCCGACGAAGAGGGCGCGGGCTCGCTCACGGCGCTCCCCATCATCGAGACGCAGGCCGGCGACGTGTCCGCCTACATCCCGACGAACGTCATCTCCATCACCGACGGTCAGATCTTCCTCGAGACGGACCTGTTCTTCGCCGGCGTCCGCCCGGCCATCAACGTCGGTCTGTCGGTGTCTCGCGTCGGTTCCGCCGCGCAGATCAAGGCCATGAAGCAGGTGGCCGGCACCATGAAGCTGGAGCTCGCGCAGTACCGCGAGCTGGCCGCCTTCTCCCAGTTCGGCTCGGACCTCGACAAGGCCACGCAGGAGACGCTGGCCCGCGGCGCCCGCATGGTGGAGCTGCTCAAGCAGGGCCAGTACGAGCCGCTGCCCGTCGAGCGTCAGGTCATGCAGATCTACGCCGCCACCAACCGCGACGACCCCAAGAAGCGCGGCTGGATTCGCGAGATTCCCGTCGCGGACGTGGTGCGCTGGATGCGTGAGTTCCTGGACTTCACGGACGGCAAGTACCCGACCATCTCGAAGGACATCGCCTCCAAGCGCGAGCTCACCAACGACATCAAGGCCTCGCTGAACAAGGCCATCGTGGAGTTCAACGACGTCTTCCAGCCCACCCCGGGCGCGAAGGTCTAAGACTCTCCGGCCTCCAAGGCCCGTCGCACCGAGCCCCGCGCTCCCTTCCCTGGGACGCGGGGCTTCGTGTTTCTGGCGTGTGCCCGGACTCCTGGAGCTTCGGCTACCGCTTCGCGCCGTCGGCGGGCTTCACCTCGCGCTCCACGGTGCCAACGGACTCGCCCGTCCACTCGGGGTCCACGGGGATGATGAGGTAGCCCTCCTGGGCCGTGGGTGGGGGGCGTTGGTGGAGGGGTGGCGGCTCGTCGCTCGAGGCCACGCGGGCGGGCACGTCCGTCCAGGCGACGAAGCGGGCCTCGTACTCCCGTACGCGCTGGCCGCCGGCCACCTTGCGCTCCAAGGGGCGCGGCAGCAGCACCGCGTCCGCGCCCATCAAACAGGCGGTCTCCTGGAGCAGCTCCTTGCGGCCCTGCGCGCCCAGGTACTCGTTGCCCGTCACCGCCAGGGTGCCGAGTTCGGCGTAGGGGCGCGGGGGCTCGCGCTCCTCGAAGACCTCGAACGCGCAGCCGGGCTCCCTCGCCGGACGCTGGACGCTGACGGGGTGCGCCTCCAGCGCCACCTGTGCCGAGGTCGCGCAGGCGGACATGCAGGCGGCGAGGACGCACGACGACAGCGAGCGGCTGACGGACATGGCGGGCTCCGATGGAAGGGCGCGGCGGACGACAGTCTCGTCAACGCCGCGCCTCTCGGGAGCATATCGGCGGGTGGCCGCGTCAGCGCAGGCGAGGCAGGAGCGCGAGCAGGCTCTTGTCCACGCCACCGCGAGCGCCCAGCGCCTCAATGGCCTTCAGCTCGTACGGCAGCACGTTGTCACGGGCGACGAGTTGCACGTGCGCGCCCAGGGCGGCCGGCAGCGCCAGGTCCAGCTCGTAGATGTCGCCGGCCACCAGCGTGTCCTCGGGCCGCGTGCCGGTGGTGTCCCAGATGCGCTTGAGGGCCTCGAAGTAGCGGCCCCGGCGCAGGTAGACGGGCCGGCGCAGCACGCCGTCCAGCGTCTGCATCTCCGGCAGCGCATCGAAGCGCGCGTCGGACACGTCCGGTGGGTCCAGCAGGAACTTGCGCGCGTCGCCGGAGACCTTCAGCCGCTCGCGGCCCTTGGGCGCCAGGGTGTCCAGCTTCTTCTCCACCAGCTCCGTGTGCGCATTCGTCACGACAGTCACGGGCAGGCCCGTGGCGAGCAGCGCCTCCAGCACCTCCTTCGCCTCCGGCTTGAAGGCCGTGGCCGAGTGCACGTAGGACTCGCGATACATCGTCTGCACGGCCTCCGAGCGCGTCGCCTCGTCGGTGCCCACGGAGAGCCGCTGGAAGATGCGGTGCGCCGCCGTCGTGGCCGTCAGGTACGGGTCCGCCGTCGCGGGTGCCACCACCTTGCCACCCAGGTTCCACCCCAGGAGGTCGGCGCCCGCTCGCAGCGCCGCGACTTCCTCCTCCCAGGCCTGCTCCACCCCCTGCCCCAGTGCGCGGACCAGTCCGTCACGAAAGTGTTTCAAGAAGGGCGCGCTCTCCGTCGCCACGTCCGTGAAGGTCCCGTCGAAGTCCAGCACCACGCAAGCAATCGCCATCAGCCCACCGACTCCCGAAGTTGGAGGAAAAGGGGCCGGATGACGCCCCGGCCCGGGTTCCGAATCAAGCCTGTGACATCATTTCGGCCCTGTAAACTTGAGGCCGCCCTGTAAATCCCGAGTGGCAGGGCCGTCGCCTTGAGTCCACAGCGGGTGGCTCGCTAGCCTTGGGCGGGCATGGAAGCGACGCGGCGAAACGAGGCGGCGCTGTGGCGCCGGGCGTGGCTGCCCTGGGGCTTGCTCGCCGGAGTGTGCGTGCTCTGCGGGTCGGCGGCCTGGGCGAGCTCTCGCTCGGTGTCCGCGCTGGCGGAGCGCGGGGCGCAACTGGAGCGCGAGGCGGCCGAGTCCGAGGCCCGCGTGGCCGAGCTGCAGGCGCTGCGCGAGGCCATGGCCCGACGACTGCGCGTGCTGGAGCAGCAACACCAGAGCGCGCGGGCGGAGGTGCTGACCGCGGCGGCGGCCTGCTCCCTGGCGCCACCCGAGGCACCCCAGAGCCAGGGCCGCTCGGAGCCGCGCCGCTCGGGCTCCGCGAAGGGAAAGAAGAGCGCGCGCCGCTGACGGGAGCGCGCTCCGACGTGGCCTCCACCCCGCGAGGTCTCTCGCGCCGAGGCCCTGCGCCACAGTCCGGGGAGCGCGCTTCGACGTGGCCTCCCCCCCGCGAGGCCTCTCGCGCCTCAGCCCTGTGCCTCGATCCAGGGAGCGCGCTTCGACGTGGCCGCCAGGTCCACACCTGCCCTCGCCACTGTGGACCTGGGGGCAACAGGGCGCTGGAGCCGCGCGCGCAACCTCACGGAAATACTGCGAGGCGAGCGTCGGCCCGCCACGTGCTACCTCGCGACTCCGAGTCTCCTTTTCGCGCGAGGTCCCTTCCGCATGTCTTCCGTCATCCTCCGACTCCCCGCCCCCCTCCGCTCCGCGCTGGCCGCCCTCGTGTGCGTGGCCGCGCTGCTCCCGCTCTCCCGCGCGGAGGCCGAGCCGGGCATCCGCATCCTCAACTCGCTTTCCACCGCCGACCTGGCCTTCAACGCGCTCACCACCAACGCGGGCTCCATCGAGGCGCTCATCTCGCAGCCGCTGACCTCGAGCGCCTTCGCGGGTGACTGGCGCCTCAGGCACCAGCTCGAGGACCCGGCCGCGCGCAACGTCATGCACTACCTGGTCGAGTGCGCGCTGGGCCCGACCTCCAAGGTGGAGTGGAAGGACCGCCTGGGCAACGTGTACACCTTCAGCGGAGGCGCGGCCCTGTGTCCGGAGTGGGATTTCACGGCGCCCAGCCCCCAGTGCCTGGGCTACGTGAGCGCGTGCCTGCTGTCGCGCAACAACGCCTACGGCCACACCGTGGAAATCTCCCTGCGCGGCGAGGACCCCCGGGACGACCTGCGCTTCAACCCCACCGGTGACACCAAGCAATGGCACCCCATGTTCCTGCCGTGCGACAAGGGCGGCTCCGGCCTGGGTGACGAGTGTGGCTGGGTGGGCGAGGGCGTGGGCGCCTGCACTCCGGGACTGGAGGTGACGGTGGCCGCCGGCGCGCCGAGGCCGGACACGTGCACCGGCCTGCTCGGCGCCATCTCCGGCCACCGCGTGCTGCGCGTGTGTGAGAAGCCCTGGGGCTGCGAGGCCGGAGACGCCCTGGCCGCGGCCGAGAAGAACGACTGCGGCGGCGACGCCCCCAGCGCCACGTTCTTCTGCCCCCGCGGCGGCAGGTACAGCGTCATGTCCGCGCCCTTCAACCGCATGGAAGCGCCGGGCTCGTGGGTGAGGCCCGGCACCACGCAGGGCCGCTACCCCGTCGCATCCTTCGGCGCCTTCACCTTCCGCGAGGGCGCGTTCTTCGGGAACATCTTCGACTCGAAGGCCCTGTCCGTGGAGGTGAGCATCAACATGGACACCTACCTGCCCCAGCTCTCCAAGCCGAACTTCACCGGCTACCCGTACCAGAACGTCCACGCCTGCTTCGCCAAGGACTGGATTGCCGGAGATGTGCACCTGGCCTCGCGCATCTGCGCCAACACCACCATCGGCGACCACACCGCCTTCGGCTGCCTGGCCCGCACCGTGGGGCCCTGCGAGTTCGGCAGCGCCAGCCCCCAGGCGCCCCGCTGCGCCGTGGGCGATGGCTTCAAGGTCCAGGGCGACGGCGACTTCGAGGTCTGCTCCGACGATGACGGCGTCTTCCACCCCGAACCCATCACCACCTACCTGAACAGCCCCTGCGACGCGCTGCCCGTGACGGACCGCAGCACGTGCGGCGGCGGCGAGTGCGACTTCAGCGTTTCGCCCCCCAAGTGCAAGAAGGGCTGCGAGCCGCGCTCCGCCAGCGAATGCCTGGCCGTGGCCTGCGTGAAGAACCCCAAGCTCTGCGTCCGGAAGTAGCACCGCGTCACGACCAGCCCGGGGGGTCGGCTTCCACCTCCCGGGCCCGGCGACACGGTGGGCTCGCGAGGGCTGCCCGGCCAGGGGGCAGGCGGCATCCCATACACCATGGGTGTATGAATAAAGCAGGCGGCCGGCCGTCCTGACTCGCGTTGCCTCGTTCCGGCCACCGCCGAGGAGCCCACCGTGTTCTCTTTCCGTTCCGTCCTGAGCGCCGTGCTTGCCCTGGGATTGCTGCTGGGCTCGACGCCGTCCGAGGCGCGCTTCGGCAAGCGTTCCCGTCCTTCGCAGAGCGACTCGAAGAAGGACGACGACAAGAACGACACGCACGAGGCCACGCCGGTGGGCCACTCGGACTCCGACGACGATGACGATGACGACAGGCCCCGGCGGCGGCGCAACAACTCGCGCCACGTCGCGTCGGATGTCGCGGACAGCATCGGCTTCCTCGCCTTCGTGTTCTCCGGCGGCAACCACCGGCTGATGGTGGTGGACGAGCCCCGGCACCGCGGTGAACTGCGGCAGGAGCGTCACGCGGCGCCCCTGTCCTTCCGCGTGGGCTTCCAGGCCGGGCCCGTCAACAGCGGCGGCGCGGGCGACCTCTTCATCGGCCTGGAGGGCCGGCGCTTCGGCGTGGACGCGCGCATCACCGGCATCAGCGTGGACGCCGATGACGGCACGGACGCGTCGGACAGCATCACGCTGGTGGAGGCGCACCTCACCTGGGCGCTCGTCTCCCTGGAGCGCGTCCGGCTGCGCGTGGAGGCGGGTGTCAGCACCGCGAACGCGCCGGACATCGCCTTCGTGGGCCCCAGCCTGGGCATGTCCCTGGAGGCGTGCCTCGCGGGACCGCTCGACTTCGAGGCGCGCGCGCAGATGACGCCCTTCCCCTATCGCCAGGTGGACGCGAGCGCCGCGCTGGCGCTGCACCTGGGCGCGCTGGTGCTGCGCGGCGGCTACCGGGGCATGGTGCTGGACGACGCGGGCCACGTGGACGGGGTCGTCCACCGCGACGGCTTCCACGGCCCCTTCTTCGGCCTGGGCCTCACCTACTGATTCGTCGAGGCACCTCCGGCCTCGGTCCCGGGCAGTGCTCCTGGACCGTGGCCATCAGGTCCTTGAGCCGCACGGGCTTGCGCAAAAGCGCCACCACGCTCGCCGGACGGGGCCCCGGCTCCGCCGCCATGGCCACCACCCGCGACTGCTCGAAGCGCGCGTCCCGCTGCAGTGTCTCCAGCAACCCCAGGCCCTGCACCCGAGGCGTCTCCAGGTCCACCAACACCAGACACGGCACCTCCAGCGACACGAGCACGCGCAGGGCCTCCCGGCCATTGATGGCCATGGCCACGTCGTAGCCCTCGTCCTGAAGCGCTTCCGCCATCGCGCCCCGCAGGTCCGGGTCGTCTTCCACCAGGAGCACGGTCGGCTGCATCACCACATGGGTCACGATTGCCACCCTAGTGCCTCCGTAGCTCGCTGACACAGTTCACACCGCGAGGCCTTCGCCCACTGTCGAACCGTGAGCATCCGCCCGGTCCAGACAGGCAGATAGTCCCAGCTCCCCCGCGCGATGAGCGGAGGAGATGGGGCGGGGACGGCCGGGATGCACGGCGAGCGTCCGCCGGTGAATGGCGATTCCTCCCACGTGTCGTGCCGTGCGCACTCATTGGACGGCGCGCTGCCCAATGCCACACAAGCGCGATTGGCCAACGTCCGCCCACCCCGGGGGGCCATGGCCGCGCGGGGCCGGCGGCCCTTGAATGTCGCTCCCCCGTCGTCCCCCGCCAGGAAGAGGAGTGGACCTTGCCCTCATCGAAGGCCGTGCTCGGCTCCGCGCTCACCGCCACCCTCCTGCTCGGCGGAGCCCCCGCCGAGGCCCGCTTCGGCAAGCGCTCCACGCCGTCATCGTCTGGAGGCACCACCCGCCCGGAGCGCGGCGCGGACCGCCCGGACGCCAGCCACGAGCGCCGCTCGCGTGAGCATCCCGCCACGCCCGTCGGACAGGGCTCGAACGACGGGCGCCCCGCGCGCGAGCACCCCGCGACAGCCATTGGCAAGGAGCGCGACGCCCAGGACGACGCTCCCCGCAGGCGGCGGCGACGGGCCCGCGTCCCCGTGAGCACCGCCGTCGTCGGAGTGGGCGCCGCGGGGGCCTCGGCTTCGCCCCGGCTGAACGCCACCACGCGCACGGAGCGCCGGCGCGATGAGCCCGTGCCGCTCCTGGTGCGCCTGGGCGCGCAGGCGGACTGGCTCACTGGCGGCGGCGCCATGGGCCTCTTCATGGCCATGGAGGGCCGGCGCATGGGGTTGGACACCCGCATCACCGGCCTGACGCTCCGGGCGGAGGACGGCTCCGACAAGGTGGACCGCATCACCCTCTTGAGCGCGCGGGTGACAGCGGCCCTGTGGGCCAGCGCCCGCGGGCGCGTGCGGGTCGAAGCGGGCCTGACGAGCGCCCACGCCCCCAGCGTCATCTTCGTGGGTCCCAGCTTCGGCGCGTCCGTGGAGGCCTGCATCGGCGCCTCACCGCTGGACGTGGAGGCGCGTGTGAATGCCACGCCCTTTCCCCACCGCCAGGTGGATGCGCAGGCGGGCATGGCCCTGCACCTGGGGGGCTTCAACCTGCGCGGCGGCTGGCGCGCGCTGTACCTCAACGACGCCGGACACGTGGACGGCGTCGAGCACGAGGAAGGCTTCGGCGGGCCGTACTTCGGCCTCGGGTTGACCTTCTAGTCCCCGGGCACCTCTCCACGGGCCGCGCGCACGCACGAGCGGCCCGTCATGCCCTGCTCACACGACGGGCCGGAGCCGCCCGATTGAGGGAGCCCCGGCCCTCCAGTTCTTACTCGTCCGGCGACGCGGCCATGGGAACCGAACCGCCCCCGCCGCCGATATCCGCCACCGTGGTGAGCCCCGAGGACGGCCGCTTGCCGGTGCCTCGGCGCTTGGGCGGCGGCGCCAGCTTCGGCTCCGAGCCGAACAGCCGCTCGTACGTCTCCGGCCCGTTGATGTTCACAATCACGCCCGGGTCCTTCAACGGCACCCGACGCACCTTCATGTTCTTCAGCACCACCTCCAGCTGGTCACCCTCCGCCGCCCGCAGCCGCTCCGCCGCGGCCCGCGACAACATCACCGGCCAGCCAGGTGCCCCCTCGAACTCCGGACGCAGCGCCTCCTCCGCTTCTCCCATCAACTTGAGCAAGGACTTCACCGTGGTGGCCCGGAGCGCTGGCATGTCCACCGGATGCAGGAGCACGACGTCCGCTCCGGCCTCCATCGCCGCGTCCAACCCCACCTTCACCGAGGCCATCTGGCTGTCCTTCCACTGCTCGGACTCCACCAGGTCCAGCCCCGGATGCTGCTCGCGCACGGCCTCAGCATCCTTCCCCACCACACCCAGCACCTGACAGCTCGCCTTGCCAAAGGTCGACGCCAGCGACTGAAGGAAGCTCTTGTCGCCTTCGTGCAGGATGAGCGCCTTGGGGTGGGCCATCCGCCGGGCCTCGCCCGATGCGAGGATGATCGCCACTGCCTTCATACCAAGCCTCCTCCGTCCCCCGGGGAATCGAGTGCCAGCTGGCCCGGGGCCACCGGGAACAGGCTGTGGCCTCCGCGGTGGTTTTTGAGCCCACCCCCCGGTGCTAGCCGTCAGACGGCCCCCAGTCACTTCGCGAGCCGTGTGAGAGGAGCGCGAGCACGCGCGAGCAGCGCCGGAAGAGGCACGGGCCGCCTGCTCGTTCGTACCACCCCGGAGGCTCGCCTCCCCTGCCCTCCGGCCACCTGCCCGCGGAAGACTCAATGCAGCCACCGGGGCGGCGGCGTGTGCAGCAGCAGCGCCGAGGCGGGCACGGACGCGGCGGTCTTTTCTTCCGTGCTCGCCAGCGCCTTGGCGGTCAGAATTTCAGCCAGCCGCGCGAGCGGCGCAAAGGAAGACAGCCGATGCAGCTCATGCTGGGACACCTCGCCCAACCACGCTCCGTCCCGGCCATCCACCACCGGCAGCGCGTGCGCCCCGTGACGGTGCATCACCTGAAGCGCCGAGAGGACGGTGTCCTCGGGGAAGAGCGTCACGGCATGGGCAACGAGCATCTCGAACTCGGGGCTGCGGCACATCGTCACGGAAGGCCTCCATAAAGCAGGCGTCAGGCGCCTCTGATCCACCCCTAAGCAAGGCCCTTGCCGGGCCCGGACGACTTCCGAAAGGCGACACACAACCTGGGACGGCTGGTGGGCGATAATCTCCAGGCAGCCCGCCACCCCCTCGACGCGTCCCGAAGTGGAGCCACCGCGATGAGCATCAAGTCCCTGCCGTCCTCCACACCGTCTGCCGCACCGCGTCGAACCCCGGAGCCCGTGCAGCCGCAGAAGGCGGAGGCCCCCAAGCCCAACCTGCTCGAGCGGATGGGCCAGGGCCTGCAGAACGTGGCGCGCGCGGCGAACCAGGTGGTGGACCGCTTCGAGGCGAAGCTGCCGGACCTGTCCAAGCTGGGCCTGCCCCAGCTCGCCGGCACCGGCGGCAAGCCCTGGGAGGGCATCACCCTCACCGGCAAGCCGCTCCAGATTCCGCTGAACAAGCTGCTGGACGTGGACCTGGGCGATTTGCGCAAGGTCCTCGAGCGCGTCCTGCCCCCCAAGATTGACGACAAGCAGGGCAAGCAGCTCGTCGAACAGACCAAGGGCTTCCGTGACGCGCTGGGTCAAGTGCGCTCGCTGTCGGCGCAGCTGGACATGCTGCCCTCCACGCATCCGCGCTACGCGCAGGTGAAGGCCGCGCTGGAGAAGGCGGAAGGGGCGCTGACGCAGCAGACGGGCTACACGAAGGCCACCGCGCCGCGCCCGGGCTCGCTCTGGTTGGATCCGCAGTTCCTGGCGAAGGAGCTGCCCAACGGACAGGTCCACGCCAGCCGCTTCCCCACGGGCACGCCGGTGACGAAGCCGCCCGCGGCGCTGGACATCGTCGCGGGGGGCGACGCGAAGAAGGCCGCCGAGTACACGGCCTCCGTCGCCCAGAACCGCGCCGAGGCGGGCATGCCGGTGCAGGGCGGCGAGCCCATGGGCGTGCACCTGAGCCTGGAGGGCGGTGGCGGCAAGGGCAAGCGCTACGCGGCGATGCTGACGGAGATGCGCGAGATGGGCGTGGTGCCGGTGAGTCTGACGGGCACGTCCGCGGGCTCCATCGCCGCCGCGTTCGCCGCCACGGGCGCCACGCCGAAGCAGGTGGAGGACGTGGCCAAGGACCCGCGCCTGGGCAAGCTGTATGACGCCGACCTGGACCTGAACGACGGCGGCCTGCTGGATGGCCAGGCCGCGTATGACCTCTTCGACCAGAAGCTGCGCGAGCTGACCGGAATCACGGACCGGCCCGTGACGTTCGCCGACCTCAAGATTCCCCTCCAGCTCGTCGCCGCCAAGGCCTACGACAGCGCCGTCCCCAACGGCGGCTTCAAGAGCGCGCAGGACCGCATCTTCGTCTTCAGCCAGGAGACGACGCCGGACACGCCCGTGGCGCTCGCCATGCGCGCCTCCATGGCCATCCCCGGCGTCTTCGAGCCGGTGCAGGTGGTGGACCCCGTCACCGGCCGGCAGATGCACCTGGTGGACGGTGGCACGCTGGACAACCTGCCCATGGGCTACAACAAGAACGACCTGCCGCAGATTGGCGCGTCGCTCCAGCCGCGCGGCGGCACGCACCCGTCCAACGGCACCGCCCAGCCCAAGCCCTTGCCCACCGGCCAGCTCGACACGGACGACGTGGTGTGGAACGGCTTCAACGGCCTGGCCCTGCTCAAGGACAACGCCACCGAGGCCCAGGACTGGCGCGACAAGGCGAAGCCCGGCGCCAACCAGTTCATGCTCAGCGTCCCCACGTGGAACCTGGACAACCCCAAGCAGGGCAACAGCATCCTGGGCTTCGGCTACGACAACAAGGTGGACCCCATCCTGGATGGGCAGACGCGCGAAGTGACGCGCGACTTCCTGCGTGAGTTCATGGATGACATGAAGGTCCCCGGCTCGCGCGGCACCAACATGGTGACCCAGGTGCCCAAGGACTTGAAGTTCAGCGAGCCCGTCCAGATCTGGGGCGAGAAGTTCCAGGTGACGTACAACGGCGGAGACACCGTCGTCGCCACCGCCGCCAATGGCAAACGTCACGAAGTGCGGCTCGGCCAGAAACAGATTGAATCCATGTGGCTGGATGGCCAGGCGTTCAACGACTTCGGCGCGCAGCTGTCTCACTCGCTCAGCGACGTGCGCAGCGTGCGGCCTTCCTGGTTCCCTTTCTGACACACGGTGTGGGGCTTGCGCCCCTGCTGCAAGGTTGAACCTCCAGACACCTTCACGCACCCGGGGCGCCTTGAGGCGCACCTGGGTGCCATCGTTACGGTGGCTCGCATACATCCCCCTGGGAGGTCTTGATGCAAGCGGAGCGAGGGCGGGCCTGGGTGCCCTGGCTGGTGACGGTGCTGGTGGTGCTGCTGGCGGGCGGAGTGCTGTACCTGGCGCACCGAGGCTCGGCGCAGTCGCAGTCGCAAGCGGAAGAGGCGCGCAAGGCGGCGGACGAGGCCACGGCGCGCGCGCGTGACGCGGAGGCCGCGCGCAAGCAGGCGGAGGAGAAGCTCGCCGCGCTGGAGACGGAGCACGCGAAGCTGTCGTCGGAGAAGGAGCAGCTCAGCACGGAGAAGGAGCAGCTCTCCCAGACGGTGCAGGAGCAGGAGGCGGAGCTGGCCAAGCTCAAGGACACCTATGACGACCTCCAGGACAAGATGAAGTCGGAGATCGCCGAGGGCGCCATCAAGCTGTCCCAAGCCAAGGGCCGCATCCAGGTGGACCTGGTGGACAAGGTGCTCTTCGACTCCGGCGACGCGAGCATCAGCAAGCGCGGCCAGGAGGTCCTCAAGCGGCTGGGCGGCGTGCTCGCCAAGGTGGATGACAAGGCCATCCAGGTGTCGGGCCACACGGATGACTCGCCGCCGTCGCAGAAGCTGCAGGCCACCTTCCCCACCAACTGGGAGCTGTCCGTGGCGCGCGCCGTCAACGTGGTGCGCTTCCTGGAGGAGCATGGCGGGGTGCGCTCGCGCCGGATGATCGCCGCGGGCTACGGAGAGACGCGGCCGGTGTCGGCCAACGCCACCCCTCAGGGCCGCGCGCGCAACCGGCGCATCGAGGTGCTGCTGATTCCAGAGCTGCCCGCGAAGAAGGCCGCCCTGAAGACGGCCCGGGACAGCCGCTAGCTACTTCTTCTTCACCGACTCCAACAACTTGCGGAAGGACTTCTCCGAGGCCGCCACCGTCTTCTCCGGGCCCGTCAGCTTGAAGAAGAGGGCGCCCTCGGGGCCTTCCACAATCGCGCCCAGCAGACGGAAGCCGGGCTTCGGCGTGGAGGGGCCCATCATCGGCCCGCCGCCCATGTACGTGCCCTTCACGTCCACCGTCGTCACCGGCATCCCGTTGAGCTTCTCCGCCTTCGTCTTCGCGACCTTGTCCACCGGCTTGCCATCCGCCGTCTGGAACTGGCCCAGCCACCGCTTCACGTTGGCGTCCACCGCGCCGCCCTGCCCCTGCCCGAAGTAGAAGACCGCCAGCTCCCCGCCCTCCGTGTCCCCCTTCGCCGCCGGCAGCTTGTACGTCGCCGCGCGCATCGGCCGCTCGCCCTGCGCCGCCCACTCCGCCGGCGCCGTCCACGCCAGGCCCCCGGCCTCCTCCGCGGACGCCGCCATCGCCATGCACATCACCAGCACACTCAGCAGTCGGTTCATCCGCTCAGCGTACCGGTGATTGGCTCCAGCGCAGTGTGTCAAAGACAGTCTGTGCCACTCCCGCATACGCTGATGCATGAGTGACACAACGCGTCAAGTCCCGTCGCTTCCGGCCAACCCACGGACGTGGTACGCCACGCGACTGTCACCTAGTCCTGAAGTCCAAACCTGGACTCGGAGGGGGTTGTACCCATGAAAAAGGCGTTGTTCCTCGGGGCCCTGGCCCTGGGCACGGTAGCGTGTGATCCAGACATCGCGCAGGACCCACCTCCGAACGCGGCGGATGTCGTCGTGGCGGAGTTCGACCCCTCGGCGTCTCCGGCTGTCGTGCCGTCTCCGAATGACCTGGCCATCGCCAAGTTGCCGGATGGCTCGAACATCGTCGCGGCGCCCATCAACCCGAAGGCGCCGGCAGCCGAGCAGGAGTTCACCCGGGACTACCTCAACACGCTCAATGGCTTCCCGACGTCCGCGATCGCCACCACGCTGGTGAAGGACCTGAACCCGGCGACGGTCAACTCGGACACGGTCAAGGTCATCGACCTCTACGAGGGCACGGAGCTGGCGAAGCCCGTCACGGCGACCATCGGCTACCGCCCGGAGACCAACCAGATCACCGTCATCCCGCCGCAGCCGCAGGGCTGGCCCAAGGGTGGCCGCTACGCGGTGGCCATCATCGGTGGCAAGGATGGCGTGAGGACCAACCAGGACAAGCCCATCATCGCCTCGGCCACCTGGTCCTTCGCCAGCTCGCGCGAGCCGCTCGTCACCTGTCCTGGTCAGGACCTGGCGTCCCCGGACTGCCGCCTCAACACGGAGCTGCTGCCGTCCATCAAGACCGACCCGGCCGAGCGCCTGGCGGACCAGCTCAACAGCGCCAAGCGCCTGGAGCAGCTGCGCCTGGGCTACAAGGACGTCCTCAACGCGGTGTCGGCGAAGTTCTCCGTCAACCGCGACGACATCGTCCTGGCGTGGACCTTCTCCATCCTGAACCAGCCGGAAGCGACGTTCGATCCGAGCACCAGCACCATCCCCTTCCCCAACGACCTGCTGCGCACGCCGAAGACGGCCACGGCGGCGGCGCACCTGAGCCTGCCCGTGCCCCCCACCGCCGGCACGGTGCAAGACCTCATCAAGGGCCTGAACACCCTGGACGGCTGGTCCACGACGGCGACCATCATCTCCGAGAACAGCGCCACCCGCGGCGTCATCGACAATGACGCCAAGCTGGACATGAACACCGTCCGGCTGGGCAAGGAGCTGCTGTTCGTCAAGCTGACTCCGGGCGGAACCACGCCCAAGGTCAAGGTGTGCCTCAACTGCGCCTCCAGCCGGAAGCGCGATGGCAGCGCCGCGGACCCCGCGCCCCAGCAGCTGCAGATCATCCCCGAGGTTCCGCTCGACCCCGCCACCCAGTACGCGGTCATCCTCCTGCGTGGCGCCAAGGACGAAAAGGGCAACTTCGTCGCCGCCACCGGTCCCCAGGCCCTGATGCGCCTGTCGTCGCCGCTGTTCGTCGACGGCAAGAGCCAGGTCGCCGCGGTGCCGGACGGCACCGCCGCCGCGCTGGAGCCCATCCGCGCGGGCATGAAGCCGCTGTTCGACAGCCTGGCCGCGAACTTCAAGATTGAACGCAAGGACGTGCTGCTCGCGTGGACGTTCACCACGCAGAGCACCCACACCGTGCTGGCCCAGCTCAACCAGGCGCCCACCCCGGTGCCCACCACGCCGCTGTACATGGTGGACCAGACGGCCCAGCTCACCGGCGCCATGGACGCCAACGGCCTGGAGCACCCGCACGTGGGCAAGGCCCTGGTCGGCGCGTTCCTGTCGCCCATCCTCCTGGACGACGTCAACGGCGCGCTCAACCCCCTGCGTCCCACGCGCCTGGACCACATCCCGTTCTGGCTGTTCCTGCCCGCCTCGGCGCCTCCGGCCACCGGCTACAAGGTCGTCGTCTTCGGTCACGGCCTGGGCAGCAACCGCACCTCCGTGCTCCCCATCGTCAACAAGCTCAACGAGGCTGGCTACGCGGTGGCCGCCATGGACACCGTGCTCCACGGCGAGCGCACCAGCTGCGCGGGCATCACCGCCGCGTCGGGGCTGGGCGCCATCACCACCCCGGACCAGGCCTGCGCCACCGGCTCCACCTGTGACGTGACGGCCAACAGCCCCACGTACGGCCGCTGCATCTCCGCGTCGCCCAACGCCTGCAACCCGCAGGCGGGTGGCGACCTGGCGTGCCAGGCTGCCGGCCAGGGCGTGTGCAGCGTGACGACGGCCAAGTGCGAGGGCGGCGACTTCCGCCGCGCGTCCGCGTCGTCCCCGCCGCTCGTCTCCAGCTGGAACTTCCTCAACCTCACCAACCTGTTCGCCACGCGCGACAACTTCCGCCACCACGTGGTGGACTTCTCGCAGCTCACCCGCGTGCTGGCCAGCGACGGCCTGCGCACGCAGCTGGGCACCGTCGTCCCGGGCGCCACGCTCAACGCCGCCACGGTGGACTACGTGGGTCAGAGCCTGGGCGGCTTCCAGGGCGCCCTGTCCGCGTCCGTCAACACGCGCGTGCGCCGCACCGTCCTCAACGTCCCGGGCGGTGACCTGGTGGACACCCTCCTGACGTCCGTCAACCCGACGTTCGTCGCCCGCCGCGAGGGCTTCCTGGGCTTCCTGGAGTCCGTGGGCCGAGTCTCCGGCACCCCGGCCTTCGACGAGTTCATCGTCCTGGCTCGCACCATCCTGGACCCGGCCGCTCCTCGCAACTACGGCTGGAAGCTGGAGAACCTGGAGGGTGCTCCCGCCGAGCGCGAGGCGTTCATCCAGTACATCGAGGGTGACGAGGTGATTCCGAACCCCGTGACGCAAGGGCTCATCGCCGCGGCCAACCGCGACAGCACCCGCACGGTGCAGAGCTACATGGCGGAAGTCGACCTGCTGCCCACGCAGACGCGCCACGTGTTCCTGCTCATCTCCGACCCGTCTGACCCGGGCAACCCGTTCCTGAAGTCCGTGCGCGACACGGCTCAGGCCCAGGTCGTCAACTTCTTCAACACGGGCGACGCGGCCACTCCGTAACGGACAGGACTCAGGGGAATGACTCACATGAAGAAGACACTGTCCCTCGTAGCGCTGCTGGCCGCGGGTTCCTCCCAGGCCGCCGGCTTCCAGATCAACACCCAGAGCGCCCGCTCCACGGGCATGGGCAACGCGGCGGCCGCGTGGCTGGACGACTCGTCCGCCATCTACTCGAACGCCGCGAACATCCTGGGTGTGAACAAGCTGGACGTGCAGATTGGCGACACCGGCATCCTCCCCGGCATCAAGTTCACCCCGGTGAACGGAACCGAGCAGGGCCAGAAGACGACGCTGTCGCCGCCTCCGCACCTGTTCGCCGTGTACAAGCCCTTCGACCGCTTCGCGGTCGGCGTGGGCGTGTACACGCCGTTCGGCGCGAACAGCCGCTGGGTGGATGACTTCGTGGGCCGCTTCAAGGCCCAGGAGTCGGCCATGGCCGTCTACAACATCAACCCCACCGCGGCGTACCAGCTCCACGAGCGGTTCCGCGTCGGCGCGGGTCTGAACATCTACCGCGGCACGCTGGAGCTCAAGCGCGCGCTGGGCTTCGTCGAAAGCGAAGGCCAGGTGCACCTGGGCGGCGCGTCGTGGGGCGTCGGCTACAACCTGGGCGTGCAGGCGGTGCTGCTGCCCAAGTGGGTCACCATGGGCCTGCACTACCGCAGCTCCGCGGACCTGACCTTCAAGGGCAACGCGGACTTCCAGAACGTGCCCGCGGAGTTCCAGTCGCGTCTGCCGGACGGTCCGGTGGAAGGTGACGTCACGCTGCCCGCGACGGTGGCGTGGGGTCTGGCCGTCACCCCGTTGGAGAACCTGACGATTGCGTTCGACGCGAACTGGGTGGACTGGTCCTCGTTCCAGGAGCTCGCCATCGAGTTCCCGGAGAACCCGGCCATCAACAACCCGCTGCCCAAGCGCTGGCGCGCCAAGTGGAACTACCACCTGGGTGCCGAGTACGGCGTGACGCCCGCTCTCCAGGTCCGCGCCGGCCTCATCCTGGACCCGGCTCCGGGTCCTGGCGGCACGCTGACCCCGGACCTCCCGGACGCGGACCGCTTCGGCGTCTCCGTGGGCGCGGGTTACCGTTGGAACTCGCTGCGCGCGGACTTCGGCTACCAGTTCGTCAGCCTGGCCGACAACAAGAGCTCCGCGCCGGGCATCTCCGGCACGTACAACGGCTCCGCGCACGTGTTCGGTCTGACGCTCGGCTACTCGATGTAGTCGGCTGACACCTCCGGCCCGCCTCACCGCGAGCCGGAAGTCCCAAACGCCCGGGTCTCCCTCATGGGAGCCCGGGCGTTGTCATTTCCAGGGCACGCACCACGGCCCGGCTCAGACGCGCAAATCCCCGTCGTGCAGCACGCGGCCGGAGGCCAGCACGCGCGCGGAGTTCTGCAGCCGCTCCGTGCCCATGCGCATGAGCAGCCCCTTCATGCCGGGCTGGCTGAGCAGGTGCTTCTCGAAGGCGGCGCGCGGCAGCCGCAGCACCACGCCCTTCACGTCCGCGCGCACCGTCGCGGACACCGGCTTGTCCAAGAGCAGGGAGATTTCACCAAACACATCCCCCTCTCGCAGCTCCGTGAGCGGCATGCGCCGCCCACCCGGCTGCTCCAGCCACGGCGTGCACCGGCCCCGCAGCAACACGTAGAAGGCATCCCCCGGCTGGCCCTGCGCCAGCAGCACCTCGTCGGGCGCCACCGCGCGCAGCATGAAGTCGTGGGAGAGCGCCGCCTTCTGCTCCGCCGTGAGCCGACTGAGCAGCGGATTGCTGCGCAGCAGGTTGTCCACCAGTCGCCGTCGGTAGAAGTCCTCCAGCACCTCGCCCACGCCCGGGTGACGCACGGCCACCGCCGTCAGGCTCGCGCGCGTCAGCTCCAGCAGCACGGCGCGCTCGGTGGCCACCACGCTGGCCAGCCTGGGCCCTTCGGACACCAGCGCCAGCTCTCCGAAGAAGTCCCCGGGCACCACCGTGCCCACCACGCCGCGCGCACCGTCCTCCAGCGCGCGCACCACCTCCGCGCGGCCCTCCACCAGCGCGAACATGGACGCGCCCGCCGCGCCCTCCTCCACCACCGACTGGCCCGGGAAGAAAGCGCGCACCTCCAGCACGCCCACCAGCGCCACGAAGTCCTCGCGGCTCAACCGGGAGAACAGCGGCACGGGGCGCTCCGCGACAACCCCCGGACAATGGGCGAAGCGCTCGGCCAGCGCCCGCGCGCACCGCAGCTTCGCGGCGTCGGAGGCGCCCAGCCGGGACAGGGCGACACACGCGGCCACCGCGCGCAGGGGCTCCTCCACCTTCGCCCACGCCAGCGCCGCCGTCTCGTGGGCCGCCGCGGCGTCGGCCGTCCGGCCCAGCCACTCCAGCAACTCCGCCACCCGCTGGCGCACGTCCGCGTCGTCAGGGGAGGACTTCAAGAGGCCCTGGTATTCCCCCAGCGCCTCCTCCAGCTTCCCCTGGCTCGCGAGCTCCACGGCCCGCGCCTTCCCCACGCCACGCATGTCCGCCATCCCGCCATCCTACCGCCACCCCGGGTCCTAGGCGCTCAGCGCGCGCACCCGCTCCGCCAGGTTGTGGGTGAACAGCCGGTAGATGCGCAGCGCCGCGGCCTCGTGCGTGGCCAGGTAGTGCTGGAAGTCCGCGCGAGTCACCCTCAGTGCCCGGACGGCCGAGCGTGAGCGCACGTGCGCGGACGTGGGACCATCCAGGATGAGGCTGATTTCCCCCAGCCACGCGCCCGGCCCCAGCGTGTTGAGCCGGCGAGCGTCCAGGCCCGGACCACTGGACACGTCCACCGTGCCCTCCAGCAGCACCAGGAGTCCCGTGCCCCGCGCGCCCTTCTCCAGCACCGTGGTGTCCTCGGGGATGGCCACCTGCTGCGCCATGCGGAACAAGTCCTTCAGGTCCTCCAGCGCCAGCTCGCCGAAGATGGGGATGGCCTTGAGGTACTCGTACCCGTCGGGCGCGGCGCTCGCCCGCTCCGTGACGGGCGCGGACTCGTGGGACGAGGACGTGCCGTCCCCCAGGCCCAGGTGACGCAAGAGGCGCAGGTGCTCCGCCTGGAGCACCTCGTCCGCGCGCGCGTCCGCGGACTCCTGCCGCGCATCCGCCAGCAGCACCAGGGCGCGCCAGGATTCGCCCTGCTCGTCGAGCAGCGCGCACATGCGCAGCACCGCCTCGCGCCGCCGAGGATGCTCGGGCGGCACGCCGCGCAGCGCCTCCAGCTCCGCGTGCGCGTAGCCCAGCGCGTGGTACAGCTCCGCGGCCTCCAGCGGACGCTGCAGTCGGGTGAGGCACTGGGCCATGGACTCGCGCGCGTCGAGCGCGCGGTACAGCTCCAGGGCCCGCTCCAGCGCACCCGCGCTCTCGAAGGCCGCCGCCGCGCGCGCCTTCTCACCCGCGCGCAGCCACGCCTCGGCCGCCAGCATCAACGCGCCCGCCTGCTCGTGCAGCGCCGCGGCCTGCGCGTCCGCGCCATGGGCTTCCAGGAGACGGGCCGCGCCCGCGAAGTCCCGGGCGCGCCGCAGCACGTCCACCAGGGCCGAGCGCGCCTGGGCAGGCACGTTCCCGGACTCCTCCAGCACCCGCTCACGTTGCACCGGCGACAGGTCCTCGTAGGCCCGCACCGCCACATCCACCGCTGCCTGCATCAGCGCCTCCCACACCGCACGGCCCGGGCCTCCCACGGGCACACTCCATCCCTTGGCGCCCTCGTCCAGAATGAGGTCGGACACCTTCGCGGCCCCCGCCATGTCGTGCTCCCCCCTGCGACTCAGTCTCCCGCGTCCGTAGCAGACCGGCCGCCAGGAGGCGAGCCCCCCGCACCCACGGCATGGAAGTGGTGGATGCAGGACTCCGCGCATGTGGCGAAGCGCCACACCCGTCCATCCAAAGCCCGCCGCTATATGTCGGCCGTCCAGGCGTTATCGTCCGGGATGGGCCGCCCCCCATACCCCCTGGAGCCCGAATCATGACGACTCGCCACATGCGCCGCTGGAGCCTGTTCGTCACCCTGTGGGTCCTGGGTGTCGGAGGGACGGCGCGAGCGCACGCGGGCCTGCCGGAGACCTCCAACGTCACCCTCCGCCGAGGTCACCCGGAGGATTTCTTCCTGGGCGCGACGTTCGGCGCGGTGATTTCGCGCGACAGCGGGAAGACCTTCCGGTGGATATGCCCGACGGCCATGGGCTACGGCGGATGGAGCCCCAACGCCTACCTGTGGCGCGAGGCGGGCGACATCGTGGCGGCCACCGGCAGCGCGCTCTTGCGCTCGCCCGACGGCGGCTGCGTTTGGAACACCCACCCCTACTTCAAGGAGACCTGGGTGGCGGGGCTGGCCGCGCATCCCACCGACGACCGCATCCTCTACGTCGTCACCTCCCGCCACGGCAGGCCCAACGGCGTCTATCGCTCCTACGACGGGGGTGAGACGTGGGCCCCCTCGCCGCTCATGCGCCTGGGCCTGGTGCTCAACGCGGTGCGCGTGTCCCCAGCCAACCCCCAGCGCCTCTACGTGAGCGGCAAGAACGCGGAGAACCAGCTGCTGCTCTTTCGCAGCGATGACGCGGGCGAGACCTGGACCGAGGTGGCCCACCCGCTGCCGGAGCTGATGCTGCCGTATGACCTGCTCGTGGAGACGGCGGACCCGACGTCCGCGGACGTGCTGTGGGCGCGCGTGTCCGCCCAGGGCGCCACGTACCTGCTGCGCAGCGACGACGCGGGCCAGACGCTGAACATCGTCTCCACCATCAACGACGTCTTCATCAACATGGAGCTGTCCGCCGACGGGAAGACGGCGTGGGTGGGCACCCTCAACCACTTCTTCCGGGGCCCCTCCACCGGCCCGCTGCAGATGCTCTCTCTGCCCACGGGCAACGCGTGCGTGCTGCGCGACGGGCAGACGCTCTACGGCTGCGGCTCCACCTGGCTGCATGACTGGGCGCTGGCGCGCAGCACCGACGAGGGCGACACCTGGCAGCCCCTGTTCGGCCTCTACGAAATCCAGGGCACGCACCACTGCCCGAAGGGCACCCCCGTGAGAGACTTGTGCCCCAGCCAGTGGCCGCAGCTCGCGGAGCAGCTCGGCGCGCCGCTCTACCCGGAAGGGCCCCCCGGGGAGCCCGACGAGGACGCGGGCACTCCCGGGGACGCGGGCACTCCCGAGGACGCCGGCACCCCCGAGGACGCGGGCTCCACTCCCAAACCATTGCCTACCCCCAAGGGCTCGGGCGGATGCGGGGCCATGGGTGGGAACATGGTGCCCGTCCTGCTGTTGCTCTCCACCCTCACCCTGCTGCGCCGTGGTCGGCGGCGCCAGAACTGAACAGGTCCCCTCATGAAGCCCCTTTCGCGAAAGCCGCTCTGGACCTCCTCCCTGGTCGCCCTGCTCTCCCTGACGGCCACGGCCTGTGGCGACGACGGGGAGCCTGAGTCGAAGTGCGGCGAGCCCCTCTACGGCGGTGACGCCACCGACGAGGCGTGGCGCTCCCTCGTCGACGCGAAGGACCAGCCCGCGGACAGCACGGAGGCCGCGCAGCTCGCGCTGCCCACGACGGGCACCACGTACTCGGTCAACGACGCGCCGCCGAAGTGGACGTGGGCCTCGTCCCTGGCCAGCGCGCTGCCCCGCCCCGTGTCCCCCGCGAGCCCCTTCGACACGGCCCGCTCCATGCTCGCGCGCGTCGGCGAGTGGGTGCTGCCCACCGCCCATGCGCACCTGCCGCCCTTCACCGGCGACATCCACTGGGTGCAAGTCACCGTGCCCGGCCGCGAGTGCCCGGTGGAGATGCTCACGTCGAACCTGGAGTGGCAGCTCGACGCCGCGACCTGGGACACGCTCAAGGCGAGCGCGGGACAGGACCTCTCCGTCCAGGTGGTGAGCGCGTACCTGCTCCAGAACCGCATCACCGAGGGCCCCTACCGTCTGGCCCAGCCCGTCACCATCCGCATCCAGGAGGCACCATGAGGCACGCGTGGGTCTGCGCGCTGGGGCTCGCCTTCGCGGCCTGCAGCGACGACTCGAGTCCCTTCGATGGCGTGAAGCCGCCCGAAGGCCTCGAGTATGCGCATCCGGAGCCGTGGGTGACGGGCACGGGCGTGCCGCCTCCCGGGCCCGGTGGACGCGTCATCATCACCAACAGCCTGGACGACACGCTGAGCCTGCTGGAGCTGGAGGGCGCGACGACCCCGGGCTGGCGCGAGCTGGCGCGCGTGCCGGTGGGACTCAACCCGGTGGAGCTGGAAGGGCCGCACCACACCGCCGTGTCGCCGGACGGGAGCCACTACTACGTCGGCATCTCCAACTACGTGCCGGGCGGAGGCTCCGGTCCTCACGGCGCGCACGGCAGCGGCGCGGATGATGGCTACTGCCTGAAGCTGGACGCGAGCGACAACCGGCTGGTGGGCTCGGTGCGCGTGGACCCCAACCCCGGCGACGTCATCGTCAGCAAGGACGGGAACACGCTGTACCAGACGCACTTCGACACGCTGAAAATCGCGGAGGTGGCGCGTCGCGGCGGCACCGAACGGGAGATGTACGCGCGGCTGGCCATCATCGACGCGAAGACGATGACTCGCAAAGCCATGGTGGACGTGTGCCCCGCGCCGCACGCCATCCGGCTGTCCGCCGACGAGCGCACGGCTTACATCGCCTGCTGGTCGGACGAGGTGGCCATCGTCGACCTCTCCGCGCCCACCACGGAGGCCCCTCGCGTGAAGGTGGCCAACAACGCGGGCACCGCCACGGCGCCACGGCACCAGCCCTACGCGCTGACGATGTCGCCCACCACGGGAGATGTCTTCGTCAGCTCGATGAGCAGCCGCGAGGTGCAGGTGCTCGAGGCGCGTACGCACGCCATGAACGCGGCCCGGACGATTCGCCTCGCGGGCTCGCCGATGTTCGGTGACATCAGCGCGGACGGGGCGACGCTGTACATGCCGTATCAAGGCGTGGAGGCCCTGGCCGTCATCGACACGGCCACGGGCTTCATCCGTCGCGAGGTGGACCTGGCGCCCGCGGGCTGTCTCAACGCACACCAGGCGAAGCTGACTCCGGACGAGAGCCACGCGCTGGTCGTCTGCGAGGGAGACCACGTGCGTCCTGGAACGCTGCACTCGGTGAATCTGGCGCAGGGCACTGTCGTGAACACGGTGCGGGTCGGCATCTTTCCCGACTCGGTGAGCATCCTGCGGGGGCAGCCATGAGCCACACGGCCTGGAAGGTGCTGCCCTTCGTGGCGCTCGTCACCCTCGCGTCGGCATGCGGTGACGATGCGAAGCCGGTGAACGCGGCGGAGTACGGAGAGCTGCTGTTCCGCGACGCGCGCTTCTCGGAGAGCCAGTTCAACGACTTCTCCTGCGCGACGTGCCACGCGACGACGCCCACGCCGCTGAACGGGCGGATGGACTCCGGCTACACGCTCTACAACGTGGCCTCGCGCCCCCACTGGTGGGGCGGCTACGAGACGAACCTGCTGGACGCGGTGAACTTCTGCTACGTCAGCTTCATGCGCGGCGTGCAGAAGCTGCCAGAGGACTCGCCGCAGAGCCGCGCGCTGTATGAGTACCTGGTGAGCATCAGCCCGGATGCCCAGGCCCCCGCGCTGCCCTACACGGTGGTGAAGGACATCCAGGAGGTCCCTCGCGGCAGCCTGGAGCGCGGACAGGTGGTGTATCAAGCCGCGTGTCAGGAGTGTCACGGCGCGCTTCACACCGGCGAGGGGCGGCTGACGGAGATGGCCTCCATCCTCCCGGAAGTGACGCATGACTATGATGAGCTCTTTCCAGGGATTCCTCACTCACTCGTCGTCATCGAGAAGGTGAGACACGGCCAGTTCTTCCACATTGGCGGCAACATGCCCGCGTACAGCCTGGAATCCCTCTCAGACGCGGATATGGGAGCACTGCTCACGTACCTGGGGCTGTAGTGCTGTAGTAAGGAAGCCCGCATGGGTTTCTGGAAGAAGCTTTTCGGTCTGGAGAAGGCGGGCTCGGAGTCATCCGCGAGCCCGCCCGAGACGGTGAGCCCGCGCGAGTACCTGTGGCGCGAGATGGAGGCGGCGCTGAAGGCCGTCCCCACGGTGACGGAAGTGACGCGGCTGCCGGATGACTACGGCCTGCGGTTCTTGAAGAACGGGGAAGCCGTCCAGATGTACCTGGACAACCTCTTCGCGGAGACGCGCGAGGTGTCTCCCGACGAACGCGCCCAGCAAATCGGCCGCTTCCTGTCGGCCTTCGCCGGGGAGAGCAGGGACAAGCTCTCGTGGAAGGAGGCGCGGAAGAGGCTGCTGCCCGTGGTGCGCTCGGCGACGTTCGGCCTGATGGCGCCACCGGGAGAGTCCCGCCCACGCCCCATGGTGGAGCGCCGCACCATCCCCTTCCTGCGGGAGCTGCTGGTGTTGGACCTGCCCGACGCCACCATGTACGTGCAGCACGACCACCTGAAGGAGTGGGGCGTCTCCGAGGCGAAGGCCTTCAAGGCGGCCTTCGCCAACCTGGACCGCATCCACGCGTCCGGAGTGGAGCTCCAAGAAGAGAATCCGAGCCCGATGTGGTCCGTGGACTCCAACGACACCTATGAGGCCTCTCGCCTGCTGCACCCGGGCTTCCTCGCGTCCTTCACCCCCCGCGTGAATGGCCGCCCCATCGCCATCGTCCCCACGCGCTCCACGCTCGTCATCGCGGGTGACGGGGACCCGGCCCTGCTCAAGCGACTGTGCACGCTCGCCGAGCGCGAGCACGAAGCCAGCACTCGCGGCATCTCCCCCGCGCTCTACACCGTGGACGACGCCGGGCACGTGGTGCCCTACCGGCTCGCCGGCAACGACGAGTTCGCGCAGTTGGTGCGCCGGGGCCACCTGCGCCTCGCGATGGGCGAGTACTCCACCCAGAAGCAGTTGCTGGAGGCCCAGCACGCGGCGGAAGACGTGGACGTGTTCGTCGCCAGCTTCGGCGTCCTGGTCCGCGAGCAGGACAACCGGCCCATCAGCTGGTCCAGTTGGAGCAAGGACGTGGACACGCTGCTGCCGGTAACGGACGTGGTGGCCATCCAGGCGGGCGAGGAGGACTTCTTCATGGTCGCCTACCCCGACGTGGAGCGGATCGCCTCCAGATACCTCTCGTTCATGCCGGAGCTGTGGCCGCCGCGCTACCGCACCATCGCGTGGCCTTCGAACGCGGTGCTCAACGAGCTGCGCGCCGCCCAGGTGGACCTGGCGGCGTACACGGGCGACTGAGGCCCTTTCGCGCGACGTCAGCCGACCGAACGCCTCGGCGTCCGCCGGAGGCCGTGCTCCCGAGGAGATGATGATGCTCGCCTGCGTGGATGTGGACTACCGCGATGACGTCACCGTGGCCGCGTGCGTCGTGTTTCGCGACTGGGCCGATGCCTCGGAGGCCGCGCACCACGTGGACCGGGGCCCTCCCGCGGCGGCATATGAGCCCGGCCAGTTCTACCGCCGCGAGTTGCCTCACCTGCTGCGCGTGCTCGCCCTGGTGCCGGAGCCGCTGGAGGCCATCATCGTCGACGGCTACGTGTGGCTGGGCCAGGACAAGCCCGGCCTGGGCGCGCACCTGTACGAGGCGCTCGGCCGCGCGGTGCCCGTCATCGGCGTGGCCAAGACGGCCTTCCACTCCAGCGACGTCGCCCTGCCCGTGCTGCGCGGCCAGAGCCAGCGGCCCCTCTTCGTCAGCGCCGTGGGCCTGGGCTCCGCCACCGCCGCTGAGTTCGTCCAGCGCATGCACGGCCCCTCCCGGCTGCCCACCCTGCTGGGCCGCGTGGACCGGCTGTGCCGCGAGTCGTGAGCCCGCTTCACCCCTGACACGCGCGTCGCGCTTACTCGCCATCCAGGCCGCCTTGGGGGGATGCTTCCCTCGGAGGAAGGAGCCCATACCCCTGGTATGCGCCTTGCTCTGGGACTGGACCCCATGCGTCCACCCCGCCTCCAAAGACATCACTTCCTCGCGGGCCTGTTGCTCGTCCTCGTCGTCTCGGCCTGTCCCGCGAAGCGCCGACCGATGACCCGTGAGGAAGCCGCGGCCATCACCTTCACGCGGCTGGAGCGCTTCGGGTCGGAGCAGGCGTTCGACAAACACGCGAAGCTGCTCCTGGCGATTCGAGATTCCCTGTCCACTGGCGGAGGCCCCGTCGTCGGCTGTGGCGGCGCCAGCTCCGACCCGGTCTCTCCTCCGCCCGCGCCTGGGACGGATGAGCCCTCCATCACCAACAACCAGGAGGCTGGCGTCGACGAGGGCGACATCGTCAAGGCCGTGGGGGACTGGTTCGTGGTGCTGCGCCGGGGCCGGCTCTTCACCGTGAGACAGACGGAGGGCGCGTTGGAGCCGGTGAGCCAGGTGGACGCCCACGCGCCGGGCTTCAGCCGCGGCACCTGGTACGACGAGATGCTCGTGTATGGCCGTCGCATCATCGTCATCGGCTACAGCTACGCCGAGTACTCCACGGAGATTGGCCTGTTCCGCATGGATGACGCGGGAGTGCTCACCCACGAGGGCACGCACTTCATGCACTCCGGCGACTACTACTCCAGCCGCAACTACGCGAGCCGGCTGGTGGACGGCACCCTCGTCTTCTACATGCCGTACTACCTGAGCCTGGGTTGGAATAGCGCCTCGGTGGACCAGATGGAGCTTCCGTCCACGCATGGCTGGCTGCGCGGCGACGACACGTCGCCACGGCGGCCCCTCCTCTCGCGCGGCGACGTCTTCAAGCCCGTGCAGACGACGCTGTGGCCCATCCTGCACACGGTGGTGCGCTGTGATTTGGACGCCCCCGGGTTCACCTGCACCGCGACCGCGCTGATGGCGCCGCACGCGCGGACCTTCTACGTGTCTCGCGACGCGGTGTATCTCTGGGTCAACCCGGGCTACGAGTCGTGGACCGTGGAGGGTGAGCGGACCGACTCGAAGACGCCGCGTGACTCCGTGGTGTACCGGCTGCCGTTGGACGGAGGCGAGCCTGGGGCCCTGCGCGCGCGCGGCGGCCCGGTGGACCAGTTCTCCTTCCGGCAGAACGAGGATGGACATCTGGATGCGCTACTCGTGGCCACGGGCAAGGGCGATTCGATGTGGGGCCCCGAGCTGACCCCGGGCGACGGCCGCTTCGCGCTGCTGCGCGCGCCGCTGGACGCGTTCTCCCTGGAGCTGACCAGCCTTCGCCCCGAGGACTTCACCACGCTCCCCGGCCCCCAGGAGGGCACGCTCCAGAATCGCTTCGTGGGCAACCACGTGCTGTGGGGCTCGGGCGAGGCATACGACGACAGCACCACCGCGGGCGAGCGCGCGGTCTGGGTGACGGACGTGCGCGCGCCCTGGGATGTCCATCGCTTGTCCCTGGGCCACACGGTGACGCGACTGGAGCCGCTGGGCGCGGGCGGCGCGCTGGTGGTGGGTGAGAACACGCTGGGCCTGCGCCTCACCACCGTGGCGCTCGGGGAAGGCGGGCCCGAGCTGAAAGGCACGCTGCTGCGCCCCGGCGCCGAGCAGGGCGAGTCGCGCAGCCATGGCTTCTTCTTCAAGCCGGACGGCTCGGGGGGCGGGGTGATGGGGCTCCCGCTGCGGTTCCAGGGTGGGGCCTGGAGTTCGCTGCGCTACGGCTCCGCGGAGGTGTCCTTCGTGCGGGTGGACCCGGAGTTGGAGCTGACGACGCTGGGCTCGCTGGGCGCTTCGGTGGAGACGGGCGACGACGCGTGCACGAAATCGTGCACGGACTGGTACGGCAACGCGCGCCCCATCTTCTACCGGGAGCGCATCTTCGCGTTGATGGGTTACGAGTTGGTGGAGGCCCACGTCACCGAGCGCGCCGTGGAGGAGTCCTTCCGCGTGAGCTACCTGCAACCGGGCCGCTGAGCCCGGCTGCCTGGGGTGGAGGGAGGCACCACGCGGGATGACACGGGCGCGTTGCCCACCGGAGCGTGACTCCGAAGCGCTTCCCCTGAGGCGGGACCTGCGAGACAACGCGGGCCATGCACCGCCGTCACTTCCTGCGATTCTCCGCCCTGGGGGGCAGCACGCTGGCCCTGGGGAGCCTCGGCTTCTGGCGCAACGTGTACGCCGCGCCAGCCACACCGAGCGTCGGCGCGGGCCCCTACGGGCCGCTGGCGGACAGCCCGGATGCCCAGGGGCTTCGGCTGCCGCGCGGCTTCACTTCGCGCGTCATCGCTCGCAGCGGTGACGTGGTGCCGGGCACGGATTACGCGTGGCACATGGCCCCGGATGGGGGCGCCTGCTTCGCCCAGCCGGACGGCGGTTGGATTTATGCGTGCAACAGCGAGACGACACCGGATGGTGGTGTGTCCTCGGTGCGCTTCGACGCGAAGGGCAACGTCACGGGTGCCTGGCGCATCCTCTCCGGCACCCACGTCAACTGCGCGGGAGGCCCCACGCCGTGGGGGACCTGGCTGTCTTGCGAGGAGCACCCGAGGGGGCTCGTCTGGGAGTGTGAGCCTTCACGACCGGGACAGGGCGTCGCGCGGCCCGCGTTGGGGGCGTTCACGCACGAAGCGGTGGCGGTGGACCCGATTGGCCGGCGGCTGTACCTCACGGAGGACACGCCCACGGGGCGGCTCTACCGCTTCACCTCGGCGAAGTGGCCCTCGCTCGAGGAGGGCACGCTGGAGGCGGCTCGCGTGATGGGAGACCCTCGCACGGGAGTGAAGGTGCAGTGGGTGCCCGTGTCGCCCCAGGCTCCGGCAGCGATGCAGGCGGCGGGGAGGGAGACCACCGCGTTCCCGGGTGGTGAGGGCTGCTGGTACGACGGTGGCGTGGTGTACTTCACCACGAAGCATGACAACCGCGTGTGGGCGCTCACGCCGCTGACGGGGCGGCTGGAGGTGCTTTACGACGCGGCCACGTATCCGAACGCGCCCCTGCGCGGCGTGGACAACGTCACCGTCTCGCGGGCGCGGGAGCTGTTCATCTGCGAGGACGGGGATGACTTGCAGATGTGCCTGCTCACGCCGGACCGGAAGGTGACGCCGTTCCTCCAGGTGATGGGACACGCGGGTTCGGAGCTCGCGGGCGCGGCGTTCAGCCCGGATGGCAAGCGGCTGTACTTCAGCTCCCAGCGCGGCTCGGACAGGCGCGGGGTGACGTACGAAGTGAAGGGCCCCTTCCGCGCCCGTGGCTAGGGGACCGTGGCAGCAAGCCCCCGAGACGGCTCGTCAGACGTGATGGGACAGCCCTCCTTCAGAGCCCGCGTGTCGGATGGTGACCGGGCGGACGAGCGTTCCTCTGGAAACCTCCCCCTCCGGAGGCATACCTTCCGGTAGCGATGGGAGTTCCCCCCTCACAGCTCGGGCTGTTCGACACGGTGCGGACCGAACGGCCCGCGTCGACGCCTCAGCCCGGCCGCGCGCAGAAGCCAGCCTCCACCGCGCGACCAGGTCGCGAGGAGCAACGGCGCGCGGCGGCACTTCCCGTTCGCGACGAGCCCACTCCCGCGCCTCGCTTCGCCGAGGATGTCGAGGCGACCACCGCCCCCCTCTTCTCCAAGCACAACGCTCCCGCCCCCGCGCCTCGCTTCGCCGGGGATGTCGAGGCGACCACCGCCCCGCTCTTCTCCGAGCACGACGAGCCCGCCCCCGAGCGCCGCCTGCCCGAGCGCGAAGAAGCGCTGCTCCAGGCCGCGAGCCTCGCGCGCCGCCTGGCCGTGGAGCTGGGCGCACCGGTCCACCTTCGACTCACCGACAACCGCGCCACGCTGGTCAGCTTCCGCCGCGTCGCCCAGGGACTGCGGCTGCGCGTGCACCACCTCTTCCTCGAAGCCCCCGACGACGTCGTGCGCGCCATCGCCCGCTATGCCGTCCGGTCCGACGCGAGCGCCGGTGAGCTGCTGGAAGCCTACGCCCGTGACCGCCAGGGACTCGTGCGCCGCGAGCGTCGGCCCGGCAAGGCCCTGCGCACCCGGGGCCGCTGCTACGACCTGCGCGCCGTGCAGTCACGCCTCAACGCGGACTGGTTCGACGGCCGCGTGCGCGTGGACATCGGCTGGGCGCGACGCCCCTCCAAGGGTCGCCGGCGCACCATCCACCTGGGCGGCTATGACGCGCGGCTGCGGGAAATCCGCATCCACCCCGCCCTGGACCGCCCCCACGTCCCCGCCTTCGTCGTGGACTACCTCGTCTTCCATTCGATGCTGCACGCCGACCTCCACGAAGAGGGCGGCTCCAACCTCGACGCCGAGGGACGCTGCACCCCAGGCCACTCGCCCGCATTCCTCCAGCAAGAAGACACCTTCCCGCTGCGAGACACCGCCCAACGCTGGCTGCAGGACAACCACACCTCCCTGCTGCGCGGCTGAGCGTCGACACGTCTCCACACGCCCGCCGACTCCGTGCGGTTGTCCGCGCTCCGGAAAACGAGCGATGGCGGCGGCGTGGCAGACCCCTGCATGCTCCACGGCCATGCGCTACTTCAGCGTCGACGAAGCCAACCGACTGGTGCCCCTGCTGAGCCGCACCTTCGAGCACATCCGCCCGTGGGTGGAGCGCGTGCAACAGCTCGTGGAGACGCTGGGCACCCCCGAGGGCAAGGCCCTGTCCAATCAGGAGGCGCTGCGCGAGGAGCGCGACGCCCTGCTGGAGAGGGTCCGCACCGAGCTGCACCACTTCCACGAGATGGGCCTGGAAATCAAAGGCGCGCAGGGGCTCGTCGACTTCCGAGCCCACCGCGGTGACGAGCCGGTGTACCTGTGCTGGCGCATCGGCGAGTCCGCCGTCTCGCACTGGCATGGCATGTACGACGGCTTCTCGGGGCGACGTCCCATCGACAGTCCGGACGAGTTCGCCCCCACGTACCTCAGTTGAGCCACACCCTCGGCTCAGCCTCCATTGAAGCTCTTCTGGAGCAACGTCATCTTGTTGCGCGCGGCCAGCAGTTGCTGACGCAGGGAGTCCGCCTGCCGCGCGATGTCGTTGAACTCGCTCTGCTCCGCGGCCTGGCTCAACGACTGGGCCTCGTCCGCCACCTCGGACATGCGGTCCTGGAGGGACTGGAACGTCACGGCCAGCGCGGCCTGCTCCTCCGGCGTCTTCGCGTTCTGGCGCTGCGTGGCGAACTCCTGCATCCGCACGTTGAGCTCCGCCGCGCTCTGCCCCAGGCCGCCGTAGCGCACCAGCAGGTCCTTGAAGGTCTCGGTGCGCGCCTGGAGTTCCTGCGCGCGCACGTGCACGGCCTCGGCCTGGGCCTGCTGCCTGTCACGCACCTGGGAGATGGCGCCCACCAGGGCGCTGACCCGGGCCCGCAACTGCTCGTCCATGTCGGCCAGGGCCTTCAAGGTGGCGGAGGCTCGCTCCAGGTGTTTCTCCGCCTGGAGGGGCGCGTCCTGGAGTTGTTGGGCCAGCGCCTCGAATCGCTCCAGTCCCTCGTCCAGGGAGCGGGCGGCCTCGACCAGCTCGGAGTCCTGCGGTTTGTCTCGCTTGCTCATGGGCGAGCGGGAACATGGCACGCGCGAGGGGCACACGGGGCGAGGACTTCACGGCGGATACGTCCAGGGCCCGCCTGCCCCCCTGCCCGGCGGGCCCGGCCGTGGGCATGGGCGGCTCCTTTCCCACGCTCGCCAGACACACCCATCGTCCCCAACTTCCCGACATCCAGCAGACCTGTCTGTCGCGAGGTTCACACATGCCCAGGGCTCACTCCCTTTCCGTGCTCGTCACAGGCGCCACCGGTCGGCAGGGCGGCGCCGTGGCGCGCTACCTCCTTCACCGGGGACACCGCGTCGTGGCCTACGTCCGCCAACCCGACTCCCCTTCCGCGCGCGCGTTGGAGTCCCTGGGTGCCGAGCTGTCCGTGGGTGACTTCGACGACGTGGACACGCTCGCCCGGGCCGCCAGCGGCGTGGATGCGTTCTACGCCATGGCCACGCCCTTCGAATCAGGTGTCGAGGCGGAGATACGCCACGGCATGAACCAGGTGGACGCCGCGCGGCTCGCCGAGGTGAAACACCTGGTCTACGCGTCGGTGGCGGGAGCGGACCGGCTGACGGGCATCCCCCACTTCGACAGCAAGCACCGGGTGGAGCTGCACGTGCGCCGCAGTGGCCTGCCCTTCACCATCCTGGGGCCCACGTTCTTCATGGAGAACTTCACCAGCCCCATGTTCGAGGAGGGACTGAGGGCGGGAGTGCTCGCCTTCGGGCTGCCCCCTTCACGCGGGTTGCAGATGGTGACGACCGACGACCTGGCCGCCTTCGCGACGCGGGTGATGGAGGACGCGGAGCGCCACGCGGACCAGCGCATCGACGTGGCGTCGGACGAGGTGACGGGCCAGCAGGCGGCGGGCCTCCTGTCGATGGTGAGCGGCCATCGCATCCACTTCGAGCAACTCCCGCTGGACTTCATCCGCGAGCGCAGCGAGGACCTGGCCACCATGTACGAGTGGTTGGACCGGGTGGGCTACCACGCGGACATCCTCACGCTGCGCCACAGCTATCCGGACCTGCGCTGGCACACCTTCGAGGACTGGGCGCGGCGTCAGGACTGGAGCGCGCTCACCTCGCCCGCCTGGCCGCACGCCGCCGCCGAGGTCACCCCGCCTGCCGAACAGTGAGGCCCCGCGCCCCCTGGCGACGCGCCGGGGTGGCGCCGCTCACGCGTGCTCGGCGTGCCTCGCCGCTGCCTACCTTCGAACAGAAGGAGGCATCTCATGCGCTCGCTCGTGCCCGTCGCCGCGATGTTGCTGGCGGCAGGCTGTGTCACTGAATCGAATCTGAAACCCTCGATGGAAGCCCAGGTCCTCCAGGGAGACAAGGACACCGCCGTCGCGGAGTCCTCGGGGGTGACCTTGGTGGCGGATGGCGCCGCGTGGAAGGGCAGCCCCTCCAACCTGGAGCGCGCCCTCACGCCCGTCTACGTACGACTGGAGAACCAGAGCGGCAGGACGCTGCGCATCCGCTACGAGGACTTCTCGCTCGTCGGCACGGAGTCGCGCTTCAGCTACTCCGCGCTGCCACCCTTCACCCTGCGACAGCCGGTGGCGTCGTCCTCGTCGATGGAGGGGACGCTGGAGGGCACGGGAGGCTCGGGGCGCGGCGCGGTGTACATCGGCGCGGGGCCCGCATGGCGCACCGGCAACTGGAGCTACGGACCGCGAGGCGCGTGGGGCAGTCCCTTCTACCCATATTATGGCCCGTACTACCCGGGGCCCTACACGACGTATCAATGCGAGGAGCCCCTGCCCACGCGGGACATGCTCCAGAAGTCCCTGCCCGAGGGCACGCTGGCGGACGGCGGCACCGTACAGGGCTTCATCTACTTCCAGGTCGTCACCGGCCGGGAGAACGGCGTCGTGCTCCAGGCGCGACCCGTGGACGCGAACAGCGGCGAGTCGTTGGGGACGCTCAACATCCCATTCCGGGTGGGAGAGAGCTGAGCGCCCACGCGCCGTCACCGTGACGGCGCGCGGGCCGATCGTCAGTGGAGCGTCATCGAGACGCAGCGCGAGGACGCGCGCCGGTGGCCGTTGAGCAGCGAGGCCTCTCCCGTGACGCCCAGCTCGCGGCGGATGTCCGAGCCGCGCATGGGAAGCCCGAAGAGGGGCCCCAGCAACACCAGGTCCAGTGATGCGGCGACCAGGGGTCCCAGGCCCAGCAGGGCCACCGCGGCGCCCCGGGCCGTCCCGGTACGCAACCCGCCCAGCACCAGACAGGAGCCCGTCACGATTCGCAGCCAACGCCCCGTTCGCGATGCCATGAAGCCGACGACCATGCGCACCTCCCCAGGGCGAAGATGGACACGCTCCGGCGAGCGACCACGGGCCTGACCTCTCCGCTCGGATGCCATGCGGGCGTCCGGACAAGCGCCCTCTTCAGTGGGTGGCCACCGCGTCTGGCTCGAGCGGCCAGGGCAACGCCGCGGCGGCCTCCCGCCCCAGCCTGCCCCGGGACTCCAGGAGGTGCTCCAGGGCCACGGCCGCGAAGTCCCGAGGTTGCTCGGGCGGGCGCCGCTGCTCCAGCGCATGGACCGCGGAGAGCTGCGCGCAGGAAGACACCAGCGCCATGTGCGTGAAGGCCTGGGGGAAGTTTCCCAGCGCCTCGCCGGTGAGCGGGACGGCCTCCTCCGCGTACAGCCCCACGTCGTTGGCCAGTCCCAAGAGCCGCGACAGCAGCACCTCCGCGTCCTCCCGCCGTCCCTCGTGGGCCAGCACATCCACCAACCAGAAGGAGCACAGCAGGAAGGCGCCCTCTCCGCCCGACAGTCCGTCCGGCGCGAGGTAGCGGTACAGCAGGCCACCGGACTCCAGCCGCTCGCGCACCCGCCGCACCGTGCCGCGCACCAGCGGATGCGCCAGGGGAAGGAAGCCCAGGGCCGGCACCAGCAGCGTGGACGCATCCGCCACGTCCGAGCCCCGCGCCTGCGGAAACCAGCCGTCCGCCGCGCACTCCATCAGGTAGCGACGCAAGGCCTCGCGCTCCCGAGCCCAGCGCACCAGCGGCACCGGCAGTCCTCGCTCCCGCGCCAGTCGCAACCCCCTGTCCAGCGCCACCCAGCACAAGAGCTTCGAGTGGATGAAGTGTCGAGGCGCGTCCCGCATCTCCCACAGCCCCTGGTCCGGCAGTCGCCAGCGTCGGCACACCTCTTCCACGAGTCCGGAGAGGAAGGCCCAGTTGCTCGGCGTCACCGGCCCGCCCGCGCGCGCATACAGCCACGTCGCCTCCAGCAATTCTCCAGGCACGTCGAGCTGGAGCTGCTTCACCGCGCCATTGCCGATGCGCACCGGGCGCGAGCCCGCGTGTCCGGACAGGTGGCTCAGCTCCACCTCGGGCATCAGGCGATGGCCCTGGATGCCGTACATGATTTGCACGTCCTCCGCGCGCCCCGCGCTGGTGCGCCGCAGCCAGTACCGGAAGGCATCCGCCTCTTCGCGGTAGCCCAGCACCAGGAGCGAGATGAGCGTCAGCGACGCGTCCCGCAACCAGGTGAAGCGATAGTCCCAGTTGCGCGAGCCCCCGAGCTCCTCGGGCAGCGACGTGGTGGGCGCGGCCACGAGCGCCCCGGTGGGCGCGTACGTCAGGGCCTTCAGCGTGAGCGCCGAGCGCCGCACCGCCCTCGCGTGCTCGCCCGTGTATTCGCAGCGGCCAATCCACGTCCGCCAGAAGGTGAGCGTGTCCTCCAGGCGGCGACGGAAGTCGTCGAGGGCCGGCGCGTCCGTGGGAACCCGCTCGACGAAGGACGGCGTCCACGCGGCTTCAATCCACGCCTCGTCTCCCGCGCGCAGCGTCCAGCGGGCGCGCAGGGCGGACTCATGCGCCATGAGCGGATGCGTGGCGGCAATCCACAGCGCGTCCGCGCCGCCGACGACCTCCGCGGTGCGCCATGACGTCAGCCGCACGCGAGGGACGAAGGCGCCATACTCGAAGCGCGGGGCCACCACCGCGCGCACCCGGACCTCGCCGTCGAGACACCGCACGCGCCGCAGCAGCGCGTGACGCGTGCTCACGCTCGTTCCGCCCGACGCGCCGGGCGACACCGGCATGCAGTCCACCACCTCCAGCACACCACGCGACGTGGTGAAGACGGTGGCCAGGACGTTGGTGTCCTCCACGTAGGCGCGCGTGGCGGTGAAGGGGCCCTCGGGTGACACGCCAAAGCTGCCGCCCCGCCGCGCGTCCAGGATGCGGCAGAAGACAGCGGGCGCATCGAAGCGCGGGAAGCAGGCCCAGTCGATGGAGCCGTCCCGTCCCACCAGCGCCGCGGAATGACAGTCACCCAGGAGGGCATAGTCGGCGATGCGTCGCATCCACGCTTCCTTCCCGGAAGGCTCGCTTGTTTCAGTCCTGGAGACAGACCTCCTCACACCGATGGGGACGCGCGGGCGCGGGTGCAACCAGGCTTCAGCCCATTCCCGGACTCACCGCGTCGGTCGCCTGCCTCCTGTGAAACATCCCTGTCGACTGAAACATCACCCGCACGCCCGGGCGCCGAGTCGCGGGGGTAGCCGTCTCCCGCAAAGCCTCCGAGGGGCCGTCTCACCGTGCGGGCGTTGCGCGGGGCGAGGTCCCTCTCCAGCTTGGCCACGAGGGGCTTCTCCCACGCCCCCAGGGAGCTCCCATGTTCAGCCGAGCCGAGATTCAGAAGGGAATGAAGGTCCGCGGCAATGATGGCCATACCATCGGCCGCATCATCGACATCACGGAGAAGGAGCTCATCGTGGAGAAGGGCCTGCTGCGCCGCCATGACTTCGCGGTGTCCTTCGACGATGTGACAGAGGTCCTCCACGGAGAAGTGGTGCTGCGCCATGGACGCGACAGCCTCTTCTCCGCCCCCCGAGAGGTGCCCCCCGTCGAGCACTGAGCGCTAGTCCACGCGCGCGGCCCCGGGAGCGGCGGTCGTCAGCGGAGCATCATTCCACCCCGCGCGGGCGTCGTCCTCGCGAGCGGCGCGCTTGCCTGCCTCCACGTCCACGCGCCACAGCACCGCCGCGCCCGCGCCGAAGAAGCCGAGCAGCGACAGCACCGCCAGGCGACTGGAACCCGTCAGCTCCACCGTGGCCGCGAACACCAGCGGGCCCGCCACCGCCGTCACCTTCTCGAAGACGCTGAACAGGCCGAACATCTCCGCGGCGCGGTGACGCGGAATCATCTGCGCGAACAGCGAGCGGCTCAGCGCCTGGCTCCCGCCCTGCACCATGCCCACCAGCAGCGCCAGCGCGAAGAAGTGCACGGGCGAGCTCATGAAGTAGCCCAGGAACGTCACCACCACGTACACCGCCAGCGCGAACATCAGCGCCGGCTTCGAGCCCACCCGCGACGCCGCCTTGCCGAACAACACCGCGCAGGGCACGCCCACCGCCTGCGTCATCAGGAGCGCCCCCATCAACGCGCCCTGGCCAATGCCCAGCTCCGTCCCATACAGCGTGGACAGCCGGATGATGGTGCCAATGCCATCGCTGTAGAGCAGATACGCCACCAACAGCAGCAGGGCCTGCCGGTATTGCCGCAGCGCCCGCAGCGTCTCCGCGAGCTGCGAGAAGACGCCGGTGAGCGACAGCCGGGGCAGGGGCGCGCCGCTCGGGGGCCGAGGCTCGGGGACGCGCAGGAACAGCGGCACCGAGAAAGCGCCCCACCACAGCGCCACCGTGACGAAGGACACGCGCGAGGCCGCCGCCGCGTCCGGCAGCCCGAACCAGCCGGGCTTCACCAGCAACACGAGCTGCGCGGCCAACAGCAGCCCGCCCCCCAGATAGCCCAGCGCGTAGCCCGCGGTGGACACCCGGTCCAGCTCCTCGTCCCTGGCGATGTGGCGCAGCAGCGCGTCGGAGAAGACGATGCTGCCCGTCACCCCCACGTTGCCCAGACCGAAGCACACCAGCGCCCAGGCCCAGTCACCGGGCCCCACGCCGGCCAGCCCCACCGTGGCCAGCAACCCCAAGGCGAGGAAGCCGCCCAAGAGCGCCTTGAGTCGGCCCGCCCTGTCGCTCAGCGCGCCGAGGACGGGCGACAACACCGCCACCGTGCCCAGCGCCACGGCGGTGACGGCGGCGAAGCGGCCCATGGCCACCTCACGCTCCAGCCCCTTCGACGCGACGGAGGCGTAGTAGATGGGAAACACCACCGCGATGACGGTGGTGACGTAGGCGGAGTTCGCCCAGTCGTACATCGCCCACGCGCGAAGCTCCGGCCGCGTGAGCCCCAACCGCGACATGAGCGAGTCCCAGACCCTCATGCGCTGAAGTCCAGGCCCTGGATGGCGTCATCACCCCGCGCGGCTTGATACACGTGCCACGCGGCCGCCAGGTCCTGGAAGGGCAGCCCCACCGCGCCAAACACCGTCACCTCTTGTGGAGACGTCCTGCCGGGTTTCAGCCCGGCAATCACCTCGCCCAGCTCCGCGTGGATGGCGTCCTCGCCCAGCCCCACGTTGCCCACGGCCCCACTGGTGACGGACAGGCCCCGGTGGTCGCAGATGAAGCGCGCCTGTCGCAGCAGCTCCGCGGAGACCTCCGCCTTGCCCGGCTCGTCCGCGCCCAGCGTGGTGACGTGCGTGCCCGGTCGCACCATGCCGGGGTGGAGGAAGGGCTGCCGGCTCCACGTCGCGGCGATGACGATGTCCGCGTCCGCCACCGCGTCCGCCACGGAGTCCTCGGGCCGCACCGGCAGGTTCAGCTCCTTGTACATTCGCGTGGCGAAGGCGAAGGCGCGCGTGGGGTCCGTGTCGTAGACCCGCACGTGGGACAGCGAGCGCACCAGGCGCAGCGACTTGAGTTGCATCACCGCCTGCGCGCCCGCGCCGATGATGGCCACCCGGCTCGCGTCCGGCCGCGCCAGCACGTCCGCCGCCAGCGCGCCCATCACCCCCGTGCGCACCGCCGTCAGGTGTCCGGAGTCCATCACCGCGAGCAGCTCGCCGGTGGCCAGGTCATTCAGGTGCAGCACACCCTGGATGGCCGGCGTGCTCGAAGGGAACTTCGCGTGCACCTTCACCGTGTACGCGGGGATGCCGGGCAGACAGCCGGGGAGGAGCGCCATCACGGTGCCCTCGGCGTGCAGCGACGCGCGCACGCGCTGGGGAGCCACGGTGCGTGCCAGGGCGTCGGTGCGGAAGGACTCTCGCAAATCCTCCAGCAGGGTGAGCGCCTGGAGATTGCGAGACACATCGGAGCGGGTCAGCAGGAGGGTGCGCATCTGCCACTCACCCTAACCGAGCGCGTGCACTCCGACAGCCCCCGACGTCGTCCTTCGGGGTCAACCGATTGCCGGTGGACGGACGAAGGCCTCGTCCAGCGGGGAGCGACGGACGACTCCGGCGGGCGCCACGCGGGCTCCTCGGATGACGAGGGTTCGGGGTGGCCCTCGCACGCGCGACTCCCGCCAAACGGAGGGGCCGGACATACATACAACTGCCCAGGTGCCCAGATTCAAGTCAGGGCGGCGCGAGGGGGCGGGGCCTCAGGAGGTCGGTGATGCTGGAGCCGGAAACACGCTCCACGGAGCACGGCGAGCCCGAGCGGGAAACACCGCTCAGGGCGTCGGACTTCCTGCGCGCGAATCGAGAGGCCCTCTTGTCGGAGTGGGAGCATGCGATGCACGCGCTCCACGCCGGCTTGCGCGAAAAGCCCTCCTGGTTGCTGGACCACATGCCGGGGCTGCTCGTGTCGCTGGCGGACGCGCTCGACCAGGGCGAACAGGGCCCCGACACCGCGCTGGCGGACGAGCACGCGGTGGTGAGACTGGACCAGGGCTTCGACTTGGGCGAGGTGGTGGCCGAGTACGCGCTCCTTCGCAAGTGCATCCTCCGGAGGCTGGAGGCCCAGGCCCGGCCCCTCGAACCCGGGGAGTTGGAGCGACTGGAAGGCGCCCTGGACCGGACGGTGGTGCGGACGGTGCAGCGCTTCGCGGAGGAGCGACAGCGCAGCCTCCAGGCGCTGGACCGCATGGCACAGGCCACGCTGGACGGCCCCGCGGTGGACACGCTCCTCGTGCGCCTGCTCAACGTGGTGATGGAGTCGACCCTTACCGTGGACTCGGCGGGGGTGTTGATGTTGGAGGCGGACCGCCTGGTGGTGCGCGCCGCGGTGGGGCTGGGCGGAGACAAGGCCCTGGGCAGCTCGCTGGCGCTGGGCGAGGGCTTCGTCGGCGAGGTCGCCGCGACACGCCAGCCCATGACGCTGCGCTCGGCCTCCACGGACTCGCGCGTCGTGCTGCCGGTGCTGCGCGACGTGGGGCTGCGCGCCGTCTACGGCGTGCCCCTGGTGGAAGGAACGCGGCTTTTGGGCGTGGCATACCTGGGCTCGCGTACGTCTTTTGGCTTCTCCGACGCGGACCTGTTGCTGTTTCGCACCATGTGTCAGCGCGCCGCCGCGTACATCCTCCAGGCCCGGCTCCAGGACATGGAGCGGGATGCGCGGGTGGAGGCCCAGCGCTCGCTGGCGCTGCTCGACGCGCTGCTGGCGGCCTCGCCCCTGGGCATGGCCTTCCTGGACCCGGAGCTGCGCTACCTGCGCATCAACCAGACGCTGGCGGACATCAACGGCTTCCCGCCCGAGGCGCACCTGGGCCGGACGCTGCGGGAGATGCAGCCGAAGGCGGTGGCGGACCTGATGGAGCCCTTGCTTCGGCGCGTGCTGGAGACGGGCGAGCCCCTGCAGTCCTTCGAGTTCGCCACGCCGACCTCGCTGATGCCGCCGCGAGGCAAGCGCATGTGGCAGGTGACCTTCTATCCGGTGCGCGAGCCCCAGGCCTCGGGGCTGTTGGGCCTGGGCTGCGTCCTGGTGGACATCACCCACCACAAGCAGACGGAGGCCTCGCTCCAGCGCGCGGTGGACTTCCGGGAACAGCTCCTCGCCGTCCTGGGACATGACCTGCGAAACCCGCTCAACGCCATTGGCGCCTCGGCCTTCCAGTTGGCGCGCGCGGAGGAGCTGGAGGCGCCGGAGCGCCGCGCGGTGGAGCGCATCCGCAAGTCCGCCGGGCGCATGGGGCGCATGATTACGGACATCCTCGACTTCGCGCGCAGCAAGCTGGGCGAGGGCATCCCCGTCTCACCCCAGCCGATGGACCTGGCGGACGTGTGTCAGGCGACGCTGGAAGAACTCCAGGTGAGCCACCCGGGGCGTCCGCTCCTGTTCGAGTCGTCGGGAGACACGTCGGGCGACTGGGACCCGGACCGGGTGGCGCAGGTGCTGGGGAACCTGGTGTCCAATGCACTTCAGCACGGAGGCGGCGACACGCCGGTGCACACCCGCGTGCGTGGAGAGGCCCACGACGTGGTGCTGGAGGTCCACAACCGCGGCGAGCCCATTCCCGCGGAGCTGCTGCCGCGCATCTTCGACCCGTTCAAGACGCCGGTGGCGACGTCCGAGTCGGCCTCGACGTATCAGAAGCAGCGCAGCCTGGGATTGGGCCTCTACATCGTCCACCAGATTGCCCGCGCGCATGGCGGCCGCGTGGAGGTGCGCTCCTCGGAGGAGGAGGGCACCACCTTCCGCGTGTACTGGCCCCGCGCGAAGAGCCCACCCGCGCGGGTGTAGCCCTTACTTCTCCTGCGCGGAGACGGGCGCGGGCGTGAGGGCCAGCGTGTGGATGGCCTCCGCGAGCATGCGCGTGCCCAGGTCCAGGCTCTCCAGCGAGATGGACTCGTCGGGCGCGTGGCCAGTGTATTCCTCGCCCGGGAAGCCAGGGCCGAAGTCCACCGCCTTGGGGAACAGCCGCGCGTAGGTGCCGCCGCGCACGGACGTCGCCTTCGCGTCCGGTGCATTCTTGTGACGCTTGTAGATGTCCAGCAGCGTGGTGACGAGCGGCCCGGACGTGTCCGCGACGTGCGCGTCACCCACGTAGCGCCCGCCACCCTCCTTCACGCGGCCTCCGGAGTCCTGGCCCACGCGCTCCGCGGCGTGGTCCAGCGAAGCATTGAACGCCGCCGCATCCTTCCCCTGGGGACGGCGCATGTTGACGCCCAGGCTCACCTTGCCATCCGCCACGCGCAGCACGGTGGGCGAGACGATGAGCGTCCCCATCAGCCCGCCGTCCGAGTACACGAGACCCAGCTTCTCACCGTGGTGGTCGCGGTCGAAGCGCGTGGCCAGGACGTGCAGCATGGCGGCGATGCCGTTGTCCTCCATGAGCAGCCTCGCCGCGACACCGGACAGGCCCCACAGCGCGTTGTTTCCCTCGTCGGCGATGGAGGCATGCACCGCCTTGCCGTGGACGGTGAGCACCACCGCCCCACCCTCCTCCTTCACGTCCGCCTTCAGCCCGGGGCGCACCCGCTGCTCCTCGGTGACGGCGCTCCTGACGGTCTCCAGGGCAACGGCGAGCGAGCCCTCCTCACCGGGCAGGAGTTTCAGCGTGGCCATGCCGGGCACCTGCGTGAGGAACTCGCCGGCCTTCACGTCCACCGGCCGCAGCGCGACCTTGGAGGACTTCAGAGCCGGCCCCACGGGCGCGACGAGGTTCCACGCGACGAAGCCGGACTGCGCGGCGACGACGGGGTAGCCCGAGTCCACGGAGATGACGTGCGTGGGCTTGGGCTCGGTGGCCGCGTACTTCGCCATGCCGTTCCAGTCGCTCTCCTCGCCGTTGCCGACGATGACGAGCACCTTGCCCTGGGGCTTGAGCCCGAGCCTCCGCGCGTGGTCGAGCGCCACCAGCGCCGACGCGAGCGGCCCCTTGTCATCCTCCACGCCCCGGCCGAACAGGCGGCCCTCCTGGACATAGGGTTCGAAGGGCGGGCGCTTCCACTCGTGCACGGGGGCGGGGACGACGTCACCGTGGAAGACGAGGCCCAGCGTCGGCGCGCCCTCGCCCCAGGCAATCTCGAACACGTCGTTGTCGCCCACGACGCGGTACGCCATGCCATGGGCCTTGGCCCACTTCTGGAGGAAGCGGCCCATGGCGGCGATGTCGGGGCTCTTCGCGGGAGGCGCCTCGCTGCTGACCGTCTTGAAGCGCACCAGCTGCTTCGTCAGCTCCACCACCTCGTCGAGCGCACATGTTTGCACATACGCGGCATGGCGCTGCTGGGCGGAGGCGCCCTTCATTTCCTGCGCGGAGAAGCGGCTGGCGCGGCAGCGGGAATCCGCACCGGCGAGCGCGAGGGAGGGGACGAGACACAACAAGGCCGTGGCGATGGGGAGGCGCATTCGGTGGGAGACCCTATTTCAGCGGGGCAGGTCGGCCTACCTTGGCGGAGGAGGGCCTGTGGCCCCAACACCGCCTGTCTGGCCGTCTGCTCCTTCTAGGGGTGAAACCAGACGGGCGGGAGGCTATTCCTAGGGCATGTTCTTCAACTCCACCAAGAAGCTGCGGATGCCGTCCCCGGCGGAGGCGCTGCCGGGCCGTACGGAGGAGATGTCCGTTCCCCCCAAGCACGAGGTGCTGGGCACTCCGCTGAAGGGGCCTGTTCCGGAGGGCTACGAGGTCGCCATCTTCGGCCTGGGCTGCTTCTGGGGCGCCGAGCGCAAGTTCTGGCAGACGCCCGGCGTGTACAGCACGTCCGTGGGCTACGCGGGGGGCCTGACGCCCAACCCCACCTATCGCGAGGTGTGCAGCGGCATGACGGGCCACAACGAGGTGGTCCGCGTGGTGTTCGACCCGAAGAAGCTCAGCTACGAGCAGTTGCTGCGAGTCTTCTGGGAGAGCCACAACCCGACGCAGGGCATGCGGCAGGGCAACGACGAGGGCACGCAGTACCGCTCCGGCATCTACACCACCAGCGAGTCCCAGAAGCGCACCGCCGAGGCCAGTCGGGACGCCTACCAGAAGGCGCTCACCGCGAAGGGCCTGGACACCATCACCACCGAAATCATCCCGGCGCCCGAGTACTACTTCGCCGAGGACTACCATCAGCAGTACCTGGAGAAGAATCCTGGTGGGTACTGCGGCCTGGGCGGCACCGGCGTGAGCTGCCCCATCGGCGTGGGCGTCAGCGCCTGAGCCGAAGTCCGTGACAGGAGTCACCGGGAGGCACCTTGGGTGCCTCCCGTCGGGGGGCAGCCTGGGGGCTCGGTGGCCCTTCCGTTCGACCGATGCGGCTACTCTGGATCGAGTGCCCAGGTCCCTTCCTCCCAGCGCTTCAATGCCTGCCCGGCTTCGAAGGGCACGAGCCCCTTGCCCTGGGCGGCTTCTTCCAAAACCGCCTTCGCCGCGGCCGTCCGGTAGCGGAGCAGATGGGCGGCGGCCATGACACGCACATCCATGCGCTCATGCTTGAGCAGGACGAGGAGGGCATCACGCCCTGCGTTTCCATTGGCCAGGAGTTCGTCGACGGCGGCACCGTACTTCCTGGCGTGCTTGTTCCCGGTCTTGGCATCTCCTCGAAAGATGGCCTCGGTCTGCGCCGCCACGTTCAGCGCGAACTGCTCGACCAGTGTCTCCAACGTCATCGCCAGAACCCCTTCGCCACGTTCTCCATGGCCTGCAGCCCGAAGTCACGCTGGGCCTCATAGGACCGCGTGCTCAACCATTGCCGCACGGTCAAGGTGCTGGAGCCCGTGATACTACGCCGGATCGACGAGTAGAGAGCGCTGACGTCGGCGTGCAGGCTCTTGTCCAAAGGGATGATGTTCTCGGTGTTGTGGAGGGCCTGGGGGCCAAAGCGGTTCACGTTGCCCGGGGTCTGCTCGACGATGTGGTGCCACTCCTTGTTCTTGCCCGCCGGGCCCATGGCCTTCTTGAAGCCACTGAACGAGCCCCAGGCCCTGTAGCCCATGGGACGCGCCTTGGCGGAGGCGCCGCCGCCCGTGTCTTTGGCCGCCATGGCCACGGCACCGGGGGCGAGGGCGATGGTGACGGTCTCGGCGCTCACGGTCACCGCTCCCACGTCCGCGACCGCCGCGAGCCTGAGGCCCACCTGCGCTTCGGCCTGCACCGCTGCCTGCGCGGCGCCTGGGAGCCTTGGCACCTTCGACCCCACCCCCGCCGCCGTGTTTCCAATGGCGGCCACGGCCAACATGGCGAACGCGCGCGCCGCGTTGCGGCCCATGACCTGGCCGTAGCGCTCGCCCGCCTCGCGGAGCTCGTCAAACGTGGTGGCCCGCTCCGCCTCCTCCACCAACTGCTTGAAGCCCACGATGAGGGTCCAGAACGTATCGACCCCCACGTAGGCAATGAGGGAGGCGGTCATCACGGCGGCCACGCCCTTCGAGAAAGGCTCGGGCACCGCGAGCAAGATGCAGTACGTGGTCCACGTCCAAAGAACCGCCGACAGCATGGCCTGGGGGTCGGTCATGTCCTTGAAGGCATCCAGCATCTCGTCCAACACGACGCCCTGTGCCAAGGCCATGGCCAGGGCGTAACGGCCATCCCCGGTGACCGTGGGGCTCTCCACCAGGAGGCGCAGGCAATCGCCGGGCTTGTTCGTGCGCTCGCACCAGCGCAGGTATGCGCGCGTCAGCTCCACCTCTGTCGCGGGTTGTTCGCCCTCCAGGTGTTCGCCCGGTCCCAACGGGATAACGCGGTGGCCGCGTGGCTCGTACAGGTACGAGCCACTGCGCGAACCCACCTCGAACAACCGCCGGGCCATTTCCTGGGGACGAGTGGACGGCCGCACGTTCTGGGCGAGCGCTTCTACAGCTTCAACGAAGTCGTCTTCGTCCAACTCAACCGGCGCGGCATCGCCGCTGAGTGGGGTGAAGACGATGGGCTCGCCGTTGCCAGTGTGCAGGCGCACGGACTTCGTGGTGCCGCTGCATCCGGCCATCATCACGAGCAGCAGCGGAATCGACCATCGCGGCGACATGCGAAGCCCTCCTGGCGATGGCCCCCATTCGTCGGGAGCCCACCGTCGACTGAAGGTCGTGCAATACCAGATAGAGCTGACAGACACTCCGAGAGGTAGCTGAGCCCGTGAGCTGGCGATTCGGGGCGCTGGCGTTTGAGGAAGGGCTCAGGTCTGGGCTTCTCCAACGCGGCCCGGGCCATGTTGGTGCGGGCACGCCCCTCGCCCCGGCTGGACGAGGTGGCGACTGAAACGTTGTCTCTCCCCCGCGAGCGCACCGAAGCGACACACTGCCACGCAATCGAGCCGCCGCTGAGCCGTAGGTGCGTTGGATATCAGAGGGGGAGCAACACACCATGCGTGTCGACGGCTCATCACGTCCGACTCAAACCATCTCATCCGAAGGCGCGACTGAAACAGCCCGGAACGAGACATCGTCTCAGAACCACGTCGTCGAGCAGGAAGACACTTCCGGCACGGAAGGCTTCGACGCGACCTCCCGCTTCGAGGACGGTGACGGCGGCGCAGTCCACCGCGAGCGGCTCCAGCCACCACCGCCTCCGCCTCCTCCCGAAGAAGAAGAGGAAGCCCCCGTCACGCTTCCGCTGAAGGACCTGAAGCGCGGCGACTCCGGCCCCGAGGTGAAGGCGCTGCAAGACGCACTGGTGACGCTGGGCTATCTCACCGAGGAGCAGGTCGCCACGGGGCCAGGCCAGTTCGGCCCGAAGACGGCGGCGGCACTGGAGCGCTTCCAGACAGAACACGACGTGACGGCCACCGGCCAGTACGCGGCGGGGACACGCGAGGCACTCACCCAGGCCCTCACGACCCAGGGCGGCGCACGGCGGCCAGCCATGTCCGCCGAGGCCGCGTTCATCACCCAGTTCACCTCCGAGTACAACCCGACCGGTCCGCGCGGCAGCACCAACTGCGGGCCCGCGAGCCTCGCGATGTCACTGGCATACACGGGCCACATGCCCCCGGGGCTCTCCAAGGAGCAACAGGTGGACTACGCCCGCGCGCTGATGAGCCCACGTCGCGAGAGCGAGTTCGCCCACGTGAAGGCGTCCGACGGCACGCGCGTGCCGCAGTTGGACAGGGACCGCGAGCTGACGGGCGGCACCATGGTGGGTGATGGCATCAAGGCCGCGGGCCTCGGCTCTCGCTACGGCCAGGGCTGGGAGGCGCTGGACCAGCAGCTCGCGGCGGGAAACCCTGTCATCGCGAATGGCCAGACGAACGCGAAGTGGCGCGACCAGTTCCCCGAGCGCATGGGCTCCGGAGACATCGGCCACCTCAACGCCATCCTCGGCAAGACACCCGACGGCAAGTACCTCGTCGCGGACCCACTGCATACCGGTGGCCCCGTGGCGATGACGCGCGAGCAGCTCGGCGTCTTCTTCTCTCCCACTCGGGGACAGCCGTCCTTCACCGCGCTGGAGGGCGCCTCGCGAGCCACGAGTCCAGCCGCCAACGCAGGCGTGAGCGCGGGCAAGAGCGTTGGAGCCTCCATCGCGGGCAGGCTCGACGAGGCCGCCCAGGGACTCCCTGTCCCTGAGCCCGAGCTCACCACTCCGAAGTCGGGCGTGGGCATCGTCAGCGTCTCCGCTGGCACGGACGTGAAGACGCGCGCGGCGCAAGACGCGAAGGCGCTGGAGGGCACGCTCAAGAACAGCCTGGAGCAGGGCGCGCGTCAGTTCGAGCAGTTCATCGCCAGCAACCCGGACCCCGTCTACCAGGAGGCGTTCGTCCGCGCCGCCGAGCCGTCCCTGGCGAAGATGGGCCAGCTCTTCGCCGGCGTGTCTCCGGAGACGAACCGCCAGCTCCACCCCCGTCCGCCGCTGCGCCAGCCCGACCTGGACAATCCGGAGGTGCTCAAGAAGCTCGCGGACCAGGAGAACCGCATCGAGCACCAGACGTTCTACTCCCTGACGCGCGCCACGGAGCTCTTGAAGGACCCCGCCGCGGGAATGGTGGGCAAGGCCTTCACGCGCGATGCGCCTCCGGGTCTGGTGAACATGTCGATGACGAGCGCGGTGCGCACCGCCGTCAACTTCGGGCTCGGCACCCGACTCGCGTTCGACATCGAGCGCTCGCTGAATCGGAGGGAAGTGATTGCGCCGGGCAGCACCGCGCCCACCTACGGCAAGGACCAGGCGGCGCTTCACCGCACGCTGTGGAGTGCCATCGACGGCGTGCGCGGCGACTTCGCCGTGGCCGCGGAGAAGGCGGAACTGCACCAGAAGAAGCTCACCGCGCTGCTCGGCGGCCCCTCCGCCATCCTCACGCCCCAGCAGCAGAAGGACTTCATCTCCACCTACGTCGGGCAGGCCGGCATCCAGAAGGACCTCGCGGAGTTCGAGCGGCTGGGCAAGCTGCTCGCCACCGCCGCGCCGGACGGCGTGCCTCAAGGCTCGGATGACCCGCGTGTCGCCGCGCTCGCTCGCGAGCTGCCCCGCATGGCGGAGACACAGGGCGGCGCCAGCTACCTCGCCGGACAGCTCGCGGCCAAGGCGGAGGACGCACCGCTCTTCCTCGACGTCGTGGGCAAGCTGAAGGACGGCAAGGACTTCGACGAGAAGCTCGCCCTCGCGCTCGTGAAGAGCGCGGGCACCGGCGCCCTGCTCGCGGCCGGCGGCAAGTCCCCGGGCACCGCCCAGAAAATCTTCGACGGGCTCGCGCGCTGCTCGGATGTGTTCGGCATGAAGCCGGACGACATGAAGGCCTACGTCCGCCTGCTGCGGACCATCAAGCCAGGCACCTCCGAGGCGGACGTGCGCAAGACGACGCAGTCCCTGAACGCCCTCCTGACGGAACAGGAGACGGGCCTGCCCTACAGCGCGAACTCTCCTCGGGGACAGGCGCTGCGCGGGCTGGGGCTGCTCGTCGTCGGCACGGCGTTCGCCGGAGACGCCAGCAACTGGAGTCAGGCGGACCTCGCCGCGAAGCTCAAGATTGTCGGCGACGGCCTCAGCTTCACCGCGGACGGCGGAGTGTTCCTCGCTGGCGTGCTCGGCAAGACGGCGACGGCGGCTTCTACTGTCGCGGCGCTCGGCAAGGCGTCCGCCGTCGGCGCGGTGCTGGGCGCGGCGGGAGACGCGTTGCAGAGCTTCCAGTATCTGCGCGAGGGCGACGGCTGGAAGGCCAGCGCGTCCGGAGCCCAGGCCCTGGGCGGCGCGTTGATGGCGGGAGCGGCGCTCTTCAGCTGGGCACCGGGCTTCCAGGTGCTCGGCGCGGCCCTGTTCCTCGGAGGACTCGGCGCCAAGTACCTGGACCCGGAGAAGGAGCGCACCCGAGAGGAACAGGTGAAGCTGCTCACGGCCAGCGGCATGGACGCCACGCTCGCGCGCAACCTCGTCACGCTGGGGCCGGAGCTGCTCGACCAACGGCTGTGCCAGGACCTGGCCATGTCGCCGGAGCAGGTGCAGAAGCTCATCGCGGACCACCCGTCGCTGGGGCAGAGCGCCACCCACCTGGACAGCCTCGTGCAGGCCGCCGACGCCATGAGGATAGACGGCGCGCGCTTCCAGGAGTTCCTCGAGCGGCTCGCGAAGGCCCACGGCGTCGACGTGGGCACACTCGCCCGCGAGGTGCACACGCGCTTCTTCGGACACCCACCCTCCAGTGGCGCGGGCGGCGGCGAGGTGTACCTCTCCCAGGCCCATGAGTTCCGCGCCTGGGTGGAGTCACGCACGCCCGAAGTCGCCGCGTGGGCGAAGCAGAACGAGACGCGCTGAACCCGCATCGGTCGAAGTGGGCGCGCGACAACACTCGCCGCGCGCCCGCACCCGACGCCCTTGTCGACAACGCAACGCGGCACCCGCGTAACCTGATGAAACTTCAACGCGGAGCACCGCCATGCCTTTCGCGACTTGCCGCGTTAGCGGGTCCTGGTTTGACTTTCTTTGCCGTCCGAAGAAATAGAATCGTGGGTTGAAAGGAAAGGACCGCTCGGACGCAGAACCGTCTCGGTATGCGCTGGCTCACCCCCTCCCCTACTTTCTCCAGCGGCCCGCTTTTCGTCCCCATGCGATTACCAACCCCTTTTGTGCAGGCCACGCACCGTGTCAGGAGTCTGCTGACGCGGGTGTGTGCGACAGCGGTAGCAGTGGGTGTGATGGCGTTCGGCGCGGACGCGAGCGCCCAGGCCGGAAACCTCGCGCTCAACCGACCGACGGTGACGTCGTCCGCGGAGCCGGGACTCACGGGCAACTACGCGGTGGATGGAGATGGAGGCACGCGGTGGGGCAGCACCTTCACCGCGAACGAGTGGATCTACGTCGACCTGGGAGCGAGCACCACCATCAGCCGCGTGGTGCTGACGTGGGAGACGGCGTACGCCATCGGCTACAAGGTGCAGACGTCCCCGGACGCGGCGAACTGGACGGACATCCGCACCATCACCGACGGCGACGGCGGGACGGATGACCTGACGGTGTCAGGCACGGGCCGCTACGTGCGCATCCTCGGCACGGTGCGCGGCGCGGTGGACTACGGCTATTCGCTGTGGGAGTTCGCCGTCTACAGCGGCACGGCCACCACGGGCGACCTGGCGAAGAACCGGCCCGCCACGGCCTCGACGGTGGAGGGCAACGCGGCCCACCTCACGCCGGGCTATGCGGTGGACGGCAACACGACGACGCGCTGGTCCTCGGACCCGCTGGACGGCCAGTGGATTCGCGTGGACCTGGGCTCGGCGAGGACGCTCGGCAAGGTGGTGCTGAACTGGGAGGGCGCCTATCCGTCGACGTATGCGATTGAAGGCTCGACGAATGACAGCACCTGGTCACCGCTCGCGACGAACATCACCGACGGCGCGCCGGGCCGCCGCGAAGTCACCGTGTCCGGCTCCGCCCGCTACGTGCGCGTGCGCAGCATCACCCGAGGCACCGGCTACGGCATCTCCCTCTGGGACTTCGAGGTCTACGCGCCCGGTGACGGACCGCAGGAGCCGCCGCCGCAGACGACGAACCAGACCATCAAGCTGATGTTCCCGGAGCTGGCGTACGCGAAAATCAACGTCTCGCCCGCGCCCATCAGCGTCACGCCCACGCCGGAGGAAGGCAACACCACGCCGTCGGTGCGCAACCCGCCCGGGCCCTTCACCTACGAGCTGACCTTCGCTCCCAACACGACGATTACGCTCTCCAAGAATCAGTTCTCGCCCACCGCGCCCAACACGGACATCCGGCTGGCGGTGACGACGTCCACCGGCACGGTGCTGCGCGGGCAGAGCGTCACCTCGCTCGCGGTGCAGGGCGCGGAGTGGAAGGTCGAAATCTTCACCACGGGCGGGCCTCCGGACGGAAGAGACCGCACCATCATCCCGGACCCGTACCAGGCACCCGCGCCTCCCGCCATCGCCGGTGCGTTCGCCGTCGTCGCTCCGGCCAACAACGCCATGGTGACGAACACGCGCCGTCCCACGTTCCAGTGGGCCGCCGTCGCGGGCGCGGCCAACTACAAGCTGTATCTGAACATCAGCCGCGTCGACTACGACTGGATGGCCGCCGGCAGCCTGCTGGACCGCTACACGCTGATGACCACCACGACGGGCACGTCATTCACGCTGACGCAGGACCTGCCGGACCGCTGGACCTACAAGTGGTACGTCGTGGCCACGCAGGCCAGCGGCACCACCAGTCGCTCGGACTTGCGCCAGTTCAGCCTGTACCTGCCGGTCGTCGAGACGGCGGCGGACGGCGTCGCGCTCATCAACGGCATGCGCGACTTGAACAAGAACGGCGTCATCGACCCGTACGAGGACTGGCACAACCCCATCGTCACCCGCGTCAACGACCTGATGGCGCGGATGACGACGCGCGAGAAGGCGCTGCAGATGTTCTACGAGGCCAAGACCTTCCCCGAGGCGGGCTTCACCATGGGCCCCTTGAGCCCGGAGGACATCGTCAGCTTCCAGCGCGCCTCGGCGGGCACGCGGCTGGGAATCCCGAACGTCGACGCGGGCGACTCCATCCACGGCTACAAGACGAGCTGGCCCACGCAGCCGGCGCTGGCCGCCTCCAGGGATTTGGACACCGTCTACGAGCTGGGTGACATGCAACGCCGCGAGCAGCTCGCGGTGGGCAGCCGAGGCACCCTGTCGCCGCTGGCGGAGGTGGGCACCAAGGTCCTCTATCCGCGCATCCAGGAGGGCAACGGTGAGGACGCGGACCTGTCGGCGGGTCTCACCCGCGCGCTCATCGCGGGCCTGCAGGGCGGTCCCGAGGTGAACCCGCACTCCATCTGGGTCACCACCAAGCACTGGCCCGGCCAGGGCGCGGGCGGCGAGGCCGGAATCACCTATGACGGCACCACCATCCACTACCACATGCGTCCGTGGCACGCGGCGCTGGAGGCGGGCACCAGCGGCATCATGCCCGGCTACGCGGGCAGCTGGCTGTTGGGCCCGGAGGGCTACGGCGCCGGTGACAGCGTGGGCATCCTCAACTACCTGCGTGTGAATCTCGGGTATCAGGGCGTCATCTGCTCGGACTGGCTGCCGTCGGGTGCGTGGACGCGCTCGGCGACGGCGGGCTCGGACGTCATGGGCGGGGCGAATCCCGCGCAGATGGGCGACTTCGAAACGGCGGTGCCCATCGCCCGCATCAACGACTCCGTGCGCCGGATTCTGGACCTGAAGTTCCGCCTGGGCATCTTCGAGGACCCGTATCGCAGGGGCCTCGCGGGCACCTCCGAGTGGCACACGGCGGACCACAAGGCGCTGGTGCGGCGCGCGGCGCAGAACGCGATGACGCTCTTGAAGAACGACGGCGCGCTGCCGCTGCGGCTGGGCGCGGGCTCGAGCATCGTCGTGGCGGGGCCTTGCGCGGATGCGGGCCCCTGCATGGTGACGTGGCGCTCGGACTTCCACGGCACGGAGTTCGGGGACCTGACCATCTACCAGGCCATCAAGCAGCGCGCCGAGGCGGCCGGCATCACCGTCTACAAGGACAACGCTCCGGCGGGAGTCACGCCCAACGCGGCCATCGTCGTGGTGGGCGAGAGCTACTTCACCCACGGCACCGAGTGGGACAAGGAGAAGCCCTACCTGCCCGGAGACCCGATTGGCCCGGCGCATGATGCCAAGTGGGGCAACCAGTACGGCCTCATCACCGGCTTCCGCGCGCGCAACATCCCCACGACGACGGTGCTCATCCTGCCGCGTCCGTACGTGCTGACGAACGTCGTCCCGCAGACCAATGCGCTCCTGGTGGCGTACCGGCCTGGAGACTCGGGAGGCCCGGCCGTGGCGGACATCCTCTTCGGCGACGTGTTCCCGCGCGGCAAATTGCCGTGGCAGTTGCCCAGGGGCATGGACCAGGTGGGCACCGACGTGGAGAACAACCAATTGGAGCAGTGGGACATCCCGTTTGATTTGGGCGCCACCGCCGCCGAGCGAGCGGCCATCAAGTCTCGGATTGCCCAGGGCCTGCCCATCCTGCCCATCTACGGCAACCCGCTGTTCCAGTACGGCGCGGGCATCCAGGGCTTCGGGCTGACGGATGCGACGCCGCCCACGGCGTTCACGTTGCAGACGCCGGCACCGGGCTCCACCATCACCACGCGGCCGAACTTCACATGGACGGCGAGCAGCGACCCGCAGACGGGCATCCACCGCTACGAGGTGTTCCTGGACGGCAGCCCCTTCCCTGTCGCGACGACGCGCACGAACTCCGCGCCCGTCATCAACGCCGCGCTGGGCAACGGCGCGCACACGTGGTTCGTGAGGGCCTACAACTGGGCGGGCGGTGTCACGCAGTCCGCCACGGCGACCTTCACGTTGAACGACACGGCGCCTCCGGCGGCCTTCGCGGCGCTGGTGCCCGCGGCGGGCGCGGCGGTGCCGGGTGCGTCGACGACGTTCATCTGGGAGCAGACGACGGACGTGGGCGCGGGCGTGTCCAGGTACGTGCTCGTGGTGGACGGCACGGACCGCGCGCCGGACGTGACGCCGAAGGCCTACGTGGGCACGTCGACGAACCTGGCGCTGGCGAAGAACGTCTCCGCGACGTCGTCGGAGTTCGGCAGCCCCAACGACGCGGTGGACGGCAACGTCACCGCCACGCGCTGGTCCAGCCGCACCGACGTGGCCAGCCCTGACACGGAGTCCATCACCGTGGATCTGGGCGCCGTGTACTCCATCAAGCGGGTGAACCTGTTCTGGGAGGCGGCGTACGGCAAGCAGTACGCCATCGAGGCCTCCGTGGACGGCACGACGTGGAGGGCCGTGTACACCGAGGCCAACGGCAATGGCGCGCAGGATGACCTGCTCAACCTGAGCGGCGTGGGCCGTTACGTGCGCATGCGAGGCATCCAGCGCGCCACGGGCTATGGGTACTCGCTGTGGGAGTTCGAGGTGTACGGCGTGGGGACCGAGCAGACGACGCTGACGGGCCTCGCGGCGGGCAGCCACACGTGGCGGGTGCGGGCGGTCGACGGAGCGAACAACACCACGCTCTCCAGCGGCCCCATCACCTTCACCAAGTAGTCGGCCCGCACCGGGACGAGGGGAAGACGGCGGCTGACCTCCCGGCCGTCTTCCCTTCGCGTGTCGGGGCAAGCCCTGGTGCCAATACTCACAACGAAGCAGCACGGGCTCGCTCATGGCGAGCGCCCGGTTCTCCGAGCCGCGCTTCTTCCGGATGCATGTGACACGGCAGCACCCGGTCAACTGTCGTACAACCGACGCCACTCTGTCCCCATCGCGTCGCGTGACAACCTGTCACGACACCCTGTCACCCGTGAATCCGCGACGCGTGACAGGAGGGGTCTTCGCCAGGCCCGCAAGACAACGCGGGCCCGCCCCGGCGCGACGCGGCCCCGAGTGAAGACAGACACGCGCACGTCCCTGGCATCGAGCTTGCTCTTGTCTCCTTCACCCTTCACGGGGGAGGAGGCAGGACACGATGAAGCACAAGACTTTCCGGCGGTACGCGTGGTTCCTCTCTGGCGCGCTCATCCTCGCGGGAGCACTGGTCGCAGCACGCACGTTCCATCTCTTCACCAAGCCCCCGCTCGACGATTCCGACTCGAGCGTGGACATCCGAAGCGTGGGCGAGAACGCCTACGAAATCACCAGCAAGGACCCGCTCGTCGACACGTTGCAGCCCCGGCACTCGGAGATGGCGATGCAGGCCCGCATCGTCCCCGCCTTCAAGGATGGCAAGGCGCAGGGCTTCAAGCTCTTCTCCATTCGCGAGGGCTCGCTCTACGACAAGCTTGGCTTCCAGAACGGCGACGTCATCCAGCGCGTCAATGGAATCTCACTCGACACGCCAGAGAAGGCGCTGGAGACGTACGCGCTCTTGAAGACCGCCCGCCGGCTGGAGGTGGACCTGCACCGCGACGGAGCCCCGCTGCACAAGGTCTACGACGTGAAGTGAGCGGCCACGCCAAGGCCCGACGATGAGCGAGTCAGGGGCACAGTCTGCGAAGCCAGCGGTGCCACATCGCCGTATCGAACGGGGGCCAACTGGATTTCTCTTCGCCGAGGAAGGGTTCGAGAACACGCGCCAGCTCCCGGTACTGGACCGGGACGGACTGAGTCTCCGTATCGATGGCATCAGGCCACTCGCCCAAGGTCAGCAGCACGCGTTCGGACGCCATCCTCTGGAAGGACAGCTCTGGCATTCCGAGCCGCTGCTGGAGGGACTCAAGCCCTCCGAGCTGCGCGAGCAACGGCTCGCCCAGAAACGTCAGCCAGTAGGCGCCACGAGCCTTGGTGCCAATGTGCCTGCTCGTCTCTCCCATGTGATGGATGTCCAGCCCGAGATAGCGACTCAGGGTGTCCAGGAGCTGCCTCCGCACGGAGAACCAGGCTCCCGGGCGGCAGTTGAGCGCGAGGCTGGCATAGCCAAAGCTGAATGGCAGCTCACGCGCGATGTCGAGGGCCAGGGCACGGAAGTGACCTGGGCCATGTGACAGGAGGTACTCGGTGGGGAACGAGAAACAGATGCCGCTCGTGGCGCCGTCATCCTGGTCGAAGAGCGGCGCATCGAGCTTCCGGCCGTCGTACTCGAAGTGGTAGCCCCCTGCACCGCTTTCGAACTCGGACAGTTCGACGAGCCATTCGATTCCCCAGGCACGCTCGACCATCTGCTCGCGGATGTGCTTCCAGCCCGCCTCATCCAGCGGCAGGGTGTCCCCATCATCCGCGCCATACCAACCCAAGGCCTGGGGAGGAATCGCTCGCCGATAGTGCTCCAGCGCGCGCCACACCCCGGCGGCCACGTCCCGATGAGAATGGCGCATGAAGAAGCAGAGGACGAGCCCCTCGCGAACCACCAGGTCCCCGCTCGCATTCGTCACACGGATGACCGGAAGCGCTTCCCTCATCGAGTCATACCCCATCGAGGCGAGACCATGACCGCCTCTCCCTGCAGAGCTTCCTGGTAGATGCGTCCCTGGTTGGAGCCGGCATAGGCGCTCTTCTCCCCATAGCGTGTCCATCGGGGTTCATTCGTGTCGGGACAAGGGAACTTGAAGTCCAACGTGAGCGCGGACCGCAGCAGGTTCGAGTCGGAATGCAGGACGAGGTCCGGCTTGATGGTGCGCCACAGCTCGCGAGTACACCCTTGTGAGACAAGCCGAGCCTCCTCCTCCTTGCTGACGGTCTCCAGCAGCCGGGCATGGGGATAGAAGCGATATCTCTGCTCGATGCTGAATGGCGCGGGCCAGCGCTGCTCCAGCACCTGCTTCGCACATCGAAGCGCCAGCGCATGCTTGCGTTGCCCCAGGAGCATGGCCCGGGTGATGCGTTCGCCGCAGCCATCCACTTCCACTTCCTCACCACACTCCTGCCTTGTCGGAGCCCGATGACCAAAGAACTCCAGGTTCACCAGGCGCTCGGCCTGATGAGCACATTCGACAAGTTGCTCCTCGAGTTCGTCCACTGCGTTGTCATTTCCTAGCAGCGTCACCAGGAACGGGACCAGCCCAGCAAGGATGGAGGATGATGCGTGCGTGGCCGTGGGAGCGAGCACGCGCGCTCCCTGTCTCGCCACCGCGGAAGCATGGCGAATGCGCGCGGCGGTCTCCGTATCGAACCGCAAGTCCTTGGACGCCGCCTGGTGTGCACTCCCAGCACAAGCCAGGAGCGAGGCTGTGGCCAGGAGCAGGAGCGCCCGTTTCCAATGTGGGTTCCGAGGAACAAGCACGGGCGCCTCCAGAAGTTGGGACGAACTGCTGGAGCAGGCCCAACACAGGCCCGGAGACGGGGACGCTCGTGACGAGCGCCCACTCCATCCCGGGCCCACGGACCACTCAACCCAGGTTGTGGAAGACGCGCTGCACGTCGTCGTCCTGCTCCAGCGAGTCCACCAACTCGAGGACCTCGTTGGCCTTGTCCTCGGGCAGCTCGATGAGGTTCTCCGCGATGTACTCGGAGTCCGCCGAGATGGGCGTCAGGCCCTTGGCTTCAATCGCCGTCTGCAGCTTGCCGAAGTCGGAGAAGTCGCACCGGATGATGAGCTGCTTCTCGCCCTTCTCACCCGTGCCCTCGCCCAACTCCTGGAGGCCGTGGTCGATGAGCTCCAGCTCCAGTTCGTCCTGGTTGAGCCCCTCCGGGTTGAGGCGGAACACGCCCATCCGCTTGAACATGAACGCGACGCTGCCCGCGTTGCCCATGTTCCCGGAGTACTTGTTGAAGCGCATGCGCACGTTGGCCACGGTGCGCACGACGTTGTCCGTGGCCGTCTCCACCAGCAGCGCGATGCCGTGGGGCGCGTAGCCCTCGTAGAGGACGATTTCGTACTGCGTCGCCGTCTGGCCGCTGGCGCGCTTGATGGCGGCCTCGACCTTGTCCTTCGGCATGTTGGCCGCACGGGCATTCTGGAGGACCCGGCGCAGCGTGGAGTTCGTGTCCGGATTGGGCCCACCGGACTTCACCGAGATGGCGATGTCCTTGCTGATCCGCGTGAACACCTTCGCCATCTTGTTCCAGCGGGCCATCATCGTGGCCTTGCGCGTCTCGAAAATGCGTCCCATGGGTCGATGCGACTCTTTGGTAGGGGGGCGTTGAAGCGGTGCCGCCAATCTAGCGCAACTCGGGTGGGGCGCCCGCGCTTCGTGTGCGGGGCGGCGACCTACCCGGCGCTCGGTCCACGAAACGGGCGGGCGGCGACCTCCAGGCCACCGCGCCAGTCCCATCCCAAGGGCCCTGCGAATGACTCAGCGCGCCTGCTGCGCGGGAGCCTGGGGCTGCGCCTGCTGCGCGGGCGTGAGGCTGTTGGCCCCCGTCCCCTGCTCGCCGTTGGCGAAGGCCCGCTCCATGTGGGCGTCGAGCTGCCCCACCGCCATCAGCCCCGCCATCCGGAAGTCGGAGATGAAGGACCAGAGCGGGTACTTGAAGCTCGCGGGCTTGTTGCGCTCGATGAAGAAGTGGCTGAACCACGCGAAGCCGTAGGCGGCGACCAGGGCGGCCGGCACCAGGGCCCCGCGTCCGGTGACGATGGCCGCCACGCCCGTGGCCAGTCCCAGACTGGTGCCCACGAAGTGGAACCGTCGAGTCACGGGCAGTGAGTGCTCGCGCAAGTAGAACGGCCAGAACTCGCCATAGGTCTGGAGGGGCTTGGGCATGGAGTGAAGTTGTGTCCAGGCAGGGGCATCCCGTCAACCCGCTCCAGGTCGGAGCGTGAAATCAGGGCCCTCGACGGCCCCCGAGGGCATGGCCAGCGAGCGGGCAAGCGGCCCCCTGGTGCGCATTTCCCGACAGGTGGGCCCCCTCCCCCGCCGGGGACGACCGGACTCCGAGCCCGGGGCTACTTCTTCACCTTCTTCGCGGCGGCGCGGAAGCACGCCTCGAACTTCTGGGTCTTGCTCTGGACCAGGCCCAGGTGCTTCATCATCGCCATCGTGGCGGAGCTGCTCCTGTCGCGGATCTCCGTATCCATGCACGTCATCGCCGCGTCCCAGCGCGAGCACATGCCCGTGTCGCTGAAGAGGTTCTGGCCCTGGATGCACTTGTCGAGGAGCGGCAGGAACCCCTTCACCGTCGACTGGGCACACGGCATCAGGTGCTTGTCGAAGCAGGCCGACGCCTCCTTGAGGAAGCGCTCCGGGAGCGGCTTCTCACCGACGACGGCGCACACCTTCGCCCGGTCCTCTTGAATCGTCTTGAAGAGCGCCAGCGTGGTGGACATGGTGGCCCCCGCCACCTCGGGACATTGCTGGGCCCGTGCCCGCAGCGGACAGATGGCGATGACGGCGACGAACAGCACTCCCGCGAATCTCGACATGTCGTGCTCCTGGTGCCCCGCCCACCAGAGGATGCCGCCGTGGACGTCCGGGCGTTCTCCTGAAGTTCTAGCGCCAGGGACAGCACTAGAAAAAGCAGGAAAACCAGCACCTCTGGCATGAGGGCTCGCGGCCTCTTGGGACGGCTTCTCGCCCCCCTCGTCGCCCCTGGCGCATGCCGTCGCTCCACAGTTTTCCGCTCGTCATGCATCGCGAGACGGGCCCTCTCCACCTCGTACACGGGTCGTGGGAGACTCGGAGCTGATGACGGATTGGATTCCCAAGCCGAACCCCCAGGTGGACCTGCGCTCCCTGGTGCTCAGCGCGGAAGAAGGCTTCGTGCTCTCGCGGCTGGATGGAGCGACCGCCGCGCGGAATCTGCCCGCCCTCACCGGTCTGCCGCCCGAACGACTCCAGGGCATCCTCACGCGACTGGTGTCGCAAGGCGCGCTGCTCCCCGCCGCGCAGCAACCAGCGCCCGCCGCCGCGAGGAGTCCCACCGCGAGCCCCACGCCGCCCC
>NZ_JABUMQ010000160.1:0-24896 GCF_013336645.1 Myxococcus sp. CA039A
GCCGCCACCCAGCGCTGGCCCGGCTCGCTCAGGTCCACCAGCAGCTCTTCGGTGTGGTGGTCCTTCACCAGCGTGCCCACCGGCACGCGGAGGATCATGTCGTCGGCCGCGCGACCGTTGCAGTCGCTGCCCATGCCGTGCTCGCCATTCTTGGCGCGGTGGTGCTGCTGATAGCGGTAGTCCAGCAGCGTGGTGAGCTGCGGGTCTCCCACGAAGATGACGGAGCCACCGTTGCCACCGTCTCCACCATTGGGTCCACCGCGCTCGATGAACTTCTCACGCCGGAAGGACACGGAGCCGTTACCGCCATCGCCCGCCTTCACGAAGATGCGGACCTCATCGACGAACTTCATGAAAGCGTCTCCTGAAAAACGCAGAGCGGGCCGCCTCGCGTCCTGGGCGCCTGAAAGGGCGCGTGGACTGGAGAAGCGACCCGCTCGTGGATGCCTCGCGGCGACCGGCCCTGTGAGGCCGGGTTACCGTCAGGCGCTGGCCTGCTCGGCGGCCGGATAGACCGAGACCTTCTTGCGGTCGCGGCCCAGGCGCTCGTACTTCACGATGCCGTCCACCACCGAATAGAGGGTGAAGTCGCGGCCGAGCTTCACGTTCGACCCCGCGTGGATGACCGTGCCGACCTGGCGAACCAGGATGCTGCCAGCCGAGACTTCCTGGCCGCCGTACACCTTCACGCCGCGGTACTGCGGGTTGGAATCGCGACCGTTTCGCGAAGAACCCTGTCCCTTTTTATGGGCCATGACACCTTGCTCCTGAAGTTGAGGTGAAACCGTCCGGACTAGCCGGAGATGGAGGTGACCTTCACCTCGGTATACGGCTGGCGATGGCCACGGCGACGGGTCCAGCCCTCCTTCTCCTTGCGGAAGTGGAGGACGCGGCGGTGCTTGTCCTGCGCGAGCACCTTGCCCACGACGCGAGCGCCGGAGACCGTGGGACGGCCCACCTTGGGGCTATCCGTGCCGCCCAGCAGCAGGACATCGGTAAAGGACACCTCGGCCCCGATGTCGCCGGTAATCTTCTCGATCCGGAGGACATCGCCCTCGGCGACGCGGTACTGCTTTCCGCCCGTGCGAATCACTGCGTACATCGTCTAACCCCTGTCAGCTTCGGGTTGGGTCAACCCGTGGAATCGGCCGCGCATTTCGGACGGACGGACCGCCCTGTGGCGCAAAGGACGGCCGGATTTACGGGAGATGCCCTGGGGAGTCAAGACGGTTGCTGGATCATCTCGTCCGGCAGTCCAGATTGCCCCTGGGAAAGGGCGACCCTACCTGATGGTCCGGCCAGAGCAAGCCCGGCCGATCACCGTCCAACCAATCTGACTGTCCCCCGGGGGGGAATTCCACAATGAAGAAATTCACGTTCGGCCTGATGGCCGCCGTCACCCTTTTGTTCGGCGCCGGCTGCGGCGGAAACGCCTGCGATGACCTGGAGGACGCGAACAAGGCCCTGGAGGAGAAGGTGTCGGCCTGCGGCACGGATACGGGGGGTGAGGAGGAGGACACCTTCGACAAGGGCGTCTGCGAGGACGCGCTGGATGCCTGCTCGGACAGCGACAAGGACCGGCTGAGCGACCTGGCCGACTGCATCCAGGATCTGCCGGACTGCAGGGTGGGCAGCGAAGTGGAGTGGATTGACCAGTTCAGCGACTGTTTCGACCGCACCGAGGGCATCAGCGCCACCTGCGCCGCCGCCGCTGGCGGGTAGTCGCCCGCTCCTCGCGCTTCACCGGGCCCGGTCTTCCGTCAGGAAGGTCGGGTCCTGTCGTTGGTGCGCTCCGAGGCGCCGCGAGCATCCAGCGCCCGGCGGACGGTGCGGTAACGGTGGTGGAGGCTCGACTCGAGCGGGTCCAGCGCCAGCCCCCGCTCGTAGGTCTCCAGGGCACGCGACAGTTGCCCTTCACGCTCCAGCGCGGAGCCGGAGAGATAGTGCACACGCGCCATCCCCGCGGACTGGGGCCTGCGCGCGAGGAACTCCCGCCGGAGGGAATCGAGCTGCTCCGACGTGAGCCCCGCCTCCAGACATCGGGCGACACCTCGGTGATTGCCCCGCCAGGCGTCATACAGCGCCCGCTGAGTCACCGTGCCCAGGACGTCTCCGGCCTCATGCAGCCGGCCCAGCACCGAGTCGAGCAGCAGGCACTGCGAGGGTGACAAAGGCCGCTGGCGCAGCGACTCCAGGGAGCCACGGGCCTCGCGTGTGCGGGTGCGCAGGGCGCCCATGTCCAGGTCTGGGGGCACGGCCAGCACCGCGTAGTGGTCCCCGGCGAGCCGCGTCCGGTACGACTCCAGCACGTGCGCGGCTTCCGCGTCGTCCGCCATGGGCACGAGTGGAGGAGGTGGACGGCGGTTGGGACCTGCTCGCAGGAGCGCGTCCACGGAGGCCTTGAGCGCCAGCGTGGCTTCGACGAACTGGACGCCGAAGCCCGTGGCCATGCCCCAGACGCGAGCCTGTTCCTCCGGAACGTGGCGCACCACCTCGCAGACGACGGACTGCGGCCCGGAGTCCAGCTCCAGCACCATGGGCAGCCGCGCGAAGATGGGAGGCAGCACCCCCTCGCTGCGCAGGAACAGCCCTCCGCGCGACAGGTCCGAGCCCGTCAGCCACACCGGCGTCTCCCCGGGCCGCAACACCACGCGCACCGGCAGCTCCACCGTGCGTGCCCTCGATGAAGGAGTCCCACTTCCGAGGGCTGCACCCACGCTCGGAACACCGCCACGACTCGCGACGGACATCGGCACGAGAGCCTGCGCGGACGGTGCCCCCATGCCGACAGGGTCGCCCACTCGCGGAGCGCCCTCACGACTCGCGATGACCACTGGCGCAGGTGGCGTCCCCATGCCGACGGGCATGCCCGCGCGCGCGACGCCCTCACGACTCGCGATGGCCACTGGCGCAGGTGGCGTCCCCATGCCGACGGGCATGCCCCCTCGTGGAGCACCCTCACGACTCGCGATGGCCATTGGCGCAGGTGGTGTCCCCGTGCCGAAGGGCATGCCCCCTCGCGGAGCACCCTCACGACTCGCGATGGCCACTGGCGCAGGTGGCGTCCCCATGCCGACGGGCATGCCCCCTCGCGGAGCACCCTCACGACTCGCGATGGCCACTGGCGCAGGTGGCGTCCCCATTCCGACGGGCATGCCCGCGCGCGCGGCCCCCTCACGACTCGCGACAGGCACCGGAGGAGCCAGACGTGGAGGCGCTACCGGCGCACTCCGCGGAGGCGACGAGGCCCACCCTGGAGACACGGGCCGAGGCGCCGGCGACCAGGGCGCCATGGCGTCCTCCATCACGACGATTTCCGGTGAGATAGCGGGAGGAACCGTCCTGACGGGCGCTGGCGGAGTCCCGGGAGGACGCGCCGGCTTCGTGCGCGCACGCGCCTCTTCCGCCAGTGCTCCCTCCAGGGCCGCGCGCAGGATGGCGGCCGTCGTGTACCGCTCCTCGGGCGCCTTGGCCAGGGTGCGCAGGATGACCCGCTCCAACGCCACGGGGACCGCCGCATGCACCGAGCGAGGCGGCGGCGGCGCTCGCATCTGATGGGCCACGAGCTGCGCCGTCAGCCCCTCGTCCTCGAAGGGCAGGCGCCCGGTGACCAGCTGATAGGCGATGACGCCCAACGCATACAGGTCCGCGCGCCCGTCCACGCGACGACTGAGTGACTGCTCCGGGGCCATGTACTCGGGCGTGCCCACGATGATGCCGGCGTGGGTCTGCGGCATGTTCGCATCCGCCAGCTTCGCGATGCCGAAGTCGAGCACCTTCACGAAGGGCGTGCCCCGCCCGCGCCGCACCAGGAAGATGTTGTCCGGCTTGAGGTCGCGGTGGACGATTCCACTCAAGTGCGCGGCCTGGAGCGCGTCGCACACCTGCGAGAGCACCGACACCACCGCCGGTGCGGGCAGCGGCGTGCCCACCCAGGCCGACAGCGGCGCGCCGTCCAGGTACTCCATGATGAGGTACGGCCGGGGCGGCCCCGCGTTCAGGTCGAAGATACTGACGATGTTCTCGTGGCCGATGACATTGACGGCCCGAGCCTCCGCGTGAAAGCGCTGCACCAGCTCCGGGTACATGGCCAGGTGCTCGTGCAGGACCTTCACCGCCACCCGACTGCCGATGGACACGTGCTCGCCCAGGTACACCGTCCCCATGCCGCCGCGCCCCAATCGGCGCACCAGTCGGAAGCTGCCCAGACGAGCGCCCACCAATGGGTCTGCTTCCTCGCTTGCCACGGGGCACCTCGGCCTGGGCGCCGGCCCCTCTCCTTCCGCGCGAACCAGCGTCGAGCAAGACGTCGCCGACCCATGTCGCTGGCCGCACGCCTCGCACGCATCACCGCTGCTCACCTCGGCCATGCCACTCCCCCGGGCCTGCCCTGCTAATCTGGACATTCCCGTCCCGAGCTGACCACTGGCGGCCCGCGAGGATGTCGGCTGGTGTGACGCAAGCCAGCGCCGCGGTACATGAAGACGGTCCGCCGGCCGACGCTGTCGATGCCGACAATCCATCACGCTCGATTAGAGTGCGCAGCCCATGTCCGGAACCTCACGCCGCATCCCCCTCCTCGACCTGTCCCACTACCGAAGCGGCACACCCACCGCGCGCGCTCGTTTCGTACAAGTCTTCGGTGAGGGGTTGAGGGAGTTCGGCTTCGTCTCCATCGTCGGCCATGGCATCGACGACGCGCTCATCCGCCGCACCTACTCGGACGTGGAGCGACTGTTCCAGCTCCCGGAGGACGTGAAGACGCGCTACGCGGTGCCGGAACTGGCGGGCCAGCGCGGCTACACCGGCTTCGGCAAGGAGCACGCGAAGGACCGCAAGGTGGGGGACCTGAAGGAGTTCTGGCACGTGGGCCGCGAGCTTCCAGCCGGCCACCCGTACCTGAAGGACTACGGCGCCAACGTGTGGCCCGGGGAAGTGCCCTCCTTCCGCGAGAACACCCTGTCGCTCTTCCGCGAGCTGGATGGCGCCGCCGGCGTCATGCTCCAGGCCCTGGCGGAGTTCTTCGGCGTGGCGCGCACGACGTTCAGTGACATGGCCACCGACGGCAACTCGGTGCTGCGGCTCATCCACTATCCGCCGCTGCGCGAGCGCTTCATCCCGGGTGGAGTCCGCGCCGCCGAGCACGAGGACATCAACCTCATCACCCTGCTGTGCGAAGGCACCGCGTCCGGCCTGGAGCTGCTCACGCGCGACGGCGAGTGGCTGCCCGTGGACACGCTGCGCGGGCAGATTGTCGTGGACTCCGGCGACATGCTCAGCCGCGTGACGAACGAGGTCATCCCCGCCACCACGCACCGGGTGGTGAATCCGAAGAGCACGGACGAGGACACGGTCCGCTACTCGCTGCCCTTCTTCGTGCATCCGTTCTCGGACTGCGTGCTCAAGCCGCTGCCCAGCACCGAGACGCCGGACAACCCGGCCCGCCACGCGCCCATCACCGCGGGCGCCTTCCTGCAACAGCGTCTGCGGGAGAACGGACTCTTGAAGTAGGCACACGCTTCCGCCCGGTGGACGGCGCAAGCTCGCGCCCCACCGGTTGCCCTGGCCCATTCGTGGACGACGCCCTCTCCCCCACGCACGTCGAGCTGTTCGCCCTCCAGCCCCGAATCGCGCTCGAGGACTACGCGTCCCCCGCTGCCTTCACCGCGAAGCACCGTGCGCTCGCGGCACGAATCGATGGCCTGCGGGCGCGCGACACCTCTGGCCGTCCTCTTCATCCCGCCCTCGCGGTGTGGCCAGAGCTGGTGGGCGCGCCCCTGGGGATGATGGGCCACCTTCCCCGCGTGCGGCGCCACACGACGACTCGAAGCGCCATGCGGCGAGTGGCGCTGGCCGAGTGGGGGCCGATGTGGCGCGCCTGGAGAACACTCCAGCCTCCGACGCGAGAAGAGTGCCTCTACGCCGCGCTCGCCTCCCGCGTGCATCGCGTGGTGCACGAGACGTTCTCCGGCATCGCCCGGGACTTCGGTCTGTGGGTGGTGGCGGGCAGCGCGTTGCTCCCGGACAACAGGCGAGGATTCGGCACCCCGGACTTCGAGCCCCGAGGCGCGCGCACGTACAACACCAGCCATACCTTCAACCCCGAGGGCCACTGCGTGGCGGTGACGCGCAAGGTGAACCTGGTGCCCGGGCGCGAGGACGTGCTGCACCTGAGTCCCGGACGGCCCGAGGACCTGACGGTGCTCGCCACACCCTTCGGCCGACTGGGCACGCTGTTGGGCTACGACGCCTTCCGAACGCCCCACACCACGAAGGAACCCTGGTTCGTCCCCTGCGCGCAGTACCTGGACGCCCTGGGTGCGGACATCCTCGCCCACCCCTCCGCCAACCCGTGGCCGTGGGACTCACCGTGGCCCTTCGACTCGACGGAAGACAACCCACGCGCGGGAAGCGAGCAGTGGTTCGACGAGGGCCTTGCCTCCCAGCTCTCCAGCTTCCGCCGGGTCCGCTACACCGTGACGGCCCAGCTCGTGGGAGACCTGTTCGACAACCACTTCGAGGCGCCCTCGCTCATCCTCGAGCGCACGGACGAGGCACAGCCAAGGGTGCTCGCGCGCTCGGAGCACCCACGGGACGAGGACGTGCTCCACGTCACCGTGCCCGCGTGTCCCGCGTAATCAGTCGCCGAGCTTCTTCTTGAGCAATTCGTTGACGAGCGCGGGGTTGCCCTTGCCCTTCATGGCCCGCATCACCTGGCCCACGAAGAAGCCGAACACCTGCTTCTTGCCCGCGCGGTACTTCTCAATCTCGCCCGCGTTCTTCGCGAGGATGTCGTCCACCACGGCCTCAATCGCGCCCGTGTCGCTCACCTGAGCGAGGCCCTTCTCCGTGATGATGTCCGAGGCCGAGCGGCCCGTGCGGAACATCTCCGCCAGCACGTCCTTGCCCGCGTTCGCCGACACCGTGCCCTGGTCCACCGCGCCCAGCAGCTCCGCCAACTGCCCGGGCGTGAAGCGCACCGAGGACACCGTCGAGCCCTCTTCCTTCAAGAGCCGCAGCAGCTCCCCGAGGAACCAGTTGGAGAGCTTCTTCGCGTCCGGGTAGCGCTCGGCGCACGCCTCGAAGAAGTCCGCGAGCGGGCGCTCCGCGGTGAGGATGCGCGCGTCATACGCGGGCAGGCCGTACTGACTCACGAAGCGCTGGAGCTTCGCGCGAGGCAGCTCCGGTAGTTCGTGGCCCACCGCCTCGATGACCTCCGTCGTCACGTGCAGCGGCGGGAGATCCGGCTCCGGGAAGTACCGGTAGTCGTGCGCGTCCTCCTTGCTGCGCATGGAGCGAGAGACGCCCTTGTTGACGTCCCACAGGCGCGTCTCCTGGTCCACCTTCCCGCCGGACTCGATGACATCCACCTGCCGCGAAATCTCGTACTCGATGGCCTGCTTCACGAAGCGGAACGAGTTGAGGTTCTTCAGCTCGCAGCGCTGGCCATAGGTGTCGGAGCCCTTGGGCATCACCGACACGTTGGCGTCGCAGCGGAAGCTGCCCTCGTCCAGGTTGCCGTCGTTGACGCCCAGGTACACGAGCACATCACGCAGCGCCTTGAGGTACTCCACCGCCTCGTCCGCGTCGCGCAGGTCCGGCTCGCTGACGATTTCCAGCAGCGGCACGCCCGCGCGGTTGAGGTCCACCAGGCTCTGCCCCCCGCCCGCGTCATGCACGCTCTTGCCCGCGTCCTCCTCCATGTGGATGCGGCGCACGCGGATGAGCTTCTCGCCCTGCGGCGTGTCGATGAGGAGCTTGCCGTACTCGCAGATGGGCAGGTCGTACTGCGTAATCTGGTAGCCCTTGGGCAGGTCCGGATAGAAGTAGTTCTTCCGGCTCCACACGCTCTTCGCGTTGACGCGGCACTCGAGCGCCAGGCCCGTGCGGATGGCGAAGTCGACGACGCGCTCGTTGAGCACGGGCAGCACGCCGGGCATGCCCAGGCACACCGGACAGGTGTTGCGATTGGGCTCCGCGCCGAACGCGGTGGAGCAGCCGCAGAAAATCTTCGACTGCGTGAGGAGCTGCGCGTGGACCTCGAGGCCGATGACGGGCTGGAAATCGCTCACGGGCATGGCGGTGTCACCGATGCGGACCTCGTGCCCTAGACGGGCGCGAGGCGGCGGAAGAAGTCGTGCTCGCGCTCGAAGGCCCGAGCGATGCGCAGCAGGAGGGCCTCGTCGAAGGCCCGTCCCAGAATCTGGAGTCCCACCGGCAGCCCCGCCTTCGTGAAGCCGCAGGGCACCGACAGGCCCGGCACGCCCGCCAGGTTGCAGGGCAGCGTGTAGACGTCCATCAGGTACATGGACAGCGGGTCATCCACCTTCTCGCCCAGCTTGAACGGCGCCACCGGGGAGATGGGGGCCACCAGCGCATCCACCTCCTGGAAGACGCGCGTGAAGTCCTCGCGGATGAGGGTGCGGACCTTCTGCGCGCGCAGGTAGTAGGCGTCGTAGTAGCCGGCGGACAGCGCGTACGTGCCCAGCATGATGCGGCGCTTCACCTCCGGCCCGAAGCCCCGCTCGCGCGTCAGCGAGTACAGCTCCTTGAGGCCGCGCGCGTCCTTGGCCCTGAGGCCGTAGCGCACACCGTCGTAGCGGGCCAGGTTGCTGGACGCCTCGGCGGGAGCGATGAGGTAGTACGTCGCCAGCGCGTACTTCGTATGCGGCAGCGACACGTCCACCAGCGTCGCGCCCAGGCGCTCATACTCGCGCAAGGCCGCGCGCACGGAGGCCTCCACTTCCTCCTCCATGCCCTGGGCGAAGTACTCGCGCGGCACGCCCAGCTTCAGCCCGCGCACGCCCTTCTCCAGCTCCGCCGAATAGTCCGGCGTCTTCACCGGCGCGGACGTGGAGTCCCGTGGGTCATGCCGCGCCAGGATTTGAAGCAGCGCCGCCGCGTCCGACACCGTGCGCGTCATCGGCCCGGGCTGGTCCAGCGACGAGGCATAGGCGATGACGCCGTAACGCGACACGCGCCCATACGTCGGCTTGAGGCCCACCGTGTTGGTGAAGGCCGCGGGCTGGCGGATGGAGCCACCCGTGTCCGTGCCCAGCGCGCCGAACACCTCGCGCGCGGCCACCGCCGCCGCCGAGCCTCCCGAGGAGCCTCCCGGCGTGCGCGTCACGTCCCAGGGATTGTGCGTGGGGAAGTAGGCGCTGGACTCGTTGGAGGAGCCCATCGCGAACTCATCCAGGTTGAGCTTGCCCAACAGCGGCAGGCCCGCCTCTCGCAACAGGCGCACCACCGTCGCGTCCAGCGGCGGCACGAAGCCCTCCAGCACGCGCGAGCCGGCGGTGGTCTCCAGCCCCTCGGTGAGGAAGAGGTCCTTGAGTCCCACGGGCACGCCGTCCAGGGGGCTTGCCGGAGTGCCCGCCTTGCGGCGCGCATCACTGGCCTCGGCGGCGGCCAGGGCACCAGCCTCGTCCACGCGCAGGAAGGCGCGAATCTTCGGGTCCACCCGCTGGATGCGCTCCAGACACGCGCGAGTGGCTTCCACGGAGGACACCTGACCCGCGGCCAGCTTCTCCGCGAGCTCCAGCATCGTCAGGTCCGTGAGCTGCATGACGTGGGGCTCCCCTCCGGACTACTCGATGATTTTGGGCACCGCGAAGGACGTGCCCGACTTCGCCGGGGCGTTGGCCAGCGACTTCTCGGGAGGCAGCGAAGGCCGCGTCACGTCCTCCCGCAGGAGCGAGGCCGTCAGCGTGGCATGCGACGTGGGCTCCACGTTCTCCACATCCAACGACTGCAACTGCGTCACCGCGTCCAGCACCGCCGACAGCTGCGTGGACAGGCGCTGCTCCTCCTCGGGAGTCAGCGCCAGCCGCGCCAGCGTGGCCACATGTCGCACCTGCTCGAGCGTGAGGGCCATGCGTGGAAGCCTCCGACCGCGAGTGACTACTTGCGCTTGAAGAGGTTCAGGATGGCGCCCATCACCTTGCCACTGCCTTCGTGGCCGTGGTGCGCCATCAACTGCTCCAGCTCACCGGAGTCCAGGAAGACGCCGCCGCAGTTGAAGCACGTCTCCAGCTCGATGTTGCCCTGCTTGAGCGTCTGGAGGTCCATGCCGCACTTGGGGCACTTCATCCAGTGGAGCTTCTTGAGGTCCTCGCGCTGCTTCTCCGCCGTCTCCGCGGCCTGCTGGAGCGCCAGCTTGCGCTTCTTTTCGATGTCCTCCCGGGCGAAGTACTCTTCCTCGCTCGAGGACGGCTTGTCGGTGTCTGCCATGGCGATGCTCCTCCAAGAAATCGTGGCGGCACCATACCCCCTCTGGTGGAGGGTGCAGCCGAAATGTAGGCCCCGTGTCCGGCACCTTCCGCCCGGGCTGGAGCGACTGCCGGAAAATTGACCAGACCCCCTCCCTCCCTACACTCGCGACGGGCATTGCTACAGCCCGCTACGCGGCTGAGACGCGCAGAGGGAAGAAGGTCATGACGGCGAAGAAGGGTCGGGCGGAAAAGGCGGTACTCTCCCGTCAGGAGATCGCGACGCGTCGCAAGGCGCTCGCGGACAAGCGACGGAAGGCGGGCGCCGAGGGAGGCGACGGCAGCGCGGGGCGTGCCATCACCGGCGTGTTCCTGCTCGCGGCGTCGCTCTTGTCCCTGTTGGCGGTCGCCACGTTCGACGCCCATGACAGGGTCGGACCGGGCTTCCGCAACGCGGTGGGCCCCATGGGCCACCTCATCGCGGAGACGCTGCGAGGGATGCTGGGCGTGTGCGCCTACCTGGCCCCCGTAGGTGGGCTCTACACGGCCATGGTGCTCTTCGTGGGCAGCCGCGAGCGCAAGCGGGGTCCTCAAATCATCAGCCTCGTGCTGCTGACCGTGAGCATCTCCGTCCTGGCGCAGCTCATGTTCGCTGGGGACAAGGGCTGGGCGCACCCGCCGGGTGGCGCGCTGGGCGCCGGCCTGGGTGGGGTGATGGAGGGGCTGTTCTCCACGGTCGGCACCGTCATCCTGGTGACGGCCATCAGCGCCGCCGCCCTCATCGTCGGGACGCAGTACACGTTCTTCAAGCTGTGCTCGCTGGTGTGGGCGGGCCTGAGCGTGCTGGGCCGGCGCGTCGCCGAGTCCGCGAACGTCTTCTGGGAGGCCCAGAAGGCGTCCTACAAGGTCCGTCAGGAGCGCGCCGCGGAGGAGAAGCTGGAGGAGGCCGCGTTCCTCGCGCAAATCGAAGCGGATGAGGAAGAGCTGGCCGAGGCCGAGCGCGCCGCCGAAGAGGCCGAAGCCGCCGAGGCGGAGGCCATGGCCGAGGAGGCCGTGCGCCTGGCCCGGCAGAACGAGAAGGAGCAGGCCCTCGCCGCGAAGCTGGCCCTCAAGGACGGTCGCGAGAAGGGGGAGAAGCGCAAGGCACTGCCGCTCCCCGCCGAGACGGACTCGCTGCCGCCCACGTCCTCGCCGGCCCTGCCCGCCGACAACAGGCTCGCGCTGCGCGCCGAGAAGCGTCCCGCGCCCGGAGCGGACCCGGCCTGGGCCGCGTCGTTCCTCGCGCCCGCGCCCCACTCCACCCCGATTGTCCCCGAGGGTGTCGAGCCCCCGAGGAGCCGCCGGAAGACTCCGAACATCGTCACCGGTCCGGGCACGCCGCCCGTCGCCGCGCTGCCGGAGAGCCACGAGCCCGCGCCCGCGGCCCCCATCATCGCCGCGCCGGCGCCTCAGCCCGTCGCGCAGGCCCCTGCCCCGGCTCCCGCGCCCGCCACCCCGGCGGCGGCGCGCATGCCGCTCATCGTTGCGCCCAAGGCGCTGGCCGCGCCCACCGGAAAGAAGGCCCAGGACCAGTTCGAGTTCGTGGGTGACCGCAAGAGCTTCTCGCTGCCGCCGCTGGACGTCCTGGAGTGCGACAAGCAGGAGCGCTCCGAGCTGGACAAGGACGCCTTCCTCTCCACGGCGGAGAAGCTGCGCGCGAAGCTGGCCGACTTCGGCATCGTCGGCGAGGTGGTGGAGATTCGTCCCGGCCCCGTCGTCACCATGTACGAGTTCCTGCCGGGACCGGGCATCAAGGTGAGCAAGATCGCCGCGCTCGCGGACGACCTGGCCATGGCCATGGAGGCGATGCGCGTGCGCATCGTCGCGCCCATCCCCGGCAAGGGAGTGGTAGGCATCGAGGTTCCCAACAAGGACCGGGAGACCGTCTACCTCAAGGAGATCGCCGAGCAGGACGCCTTCATCAAGAGCGCCAGCAAGCTGACCATGTGCGTGGGCAAGGACATCGAGGGCATGCCCTATGTCTTCGACCTGGCCAAGGCGCCCCACCTGCTCATCGCCGGCACCACCGGCTCCGGCAAGTCGGTGGCCGTCAACTCCATGATCATGAGCATCCTCCTCAAGTCCACACCGGAGGAGGTCCGCTTCATCATGGTGGACCCGAAGATGCTGGAGCTCTCCATCTACGAGGGCATCCCGCATCTGCTCCTGCCCGTCGTGACGGACCCGAAGAAGGCGGCGCTCGCGCTGCGCTGGGCCGTGGAGGAGATGGAGCGCCGCTACCAGCTGCTTTCCGAGGCGGGCGTGCGCAACATCGCCGGCTACAACAAGCTGGTGGAGAGCTCCGCCACCGAGGTGAAGGGCGCGTCGGGCACTCCCGAGGCCGCCCCGAAGAAGAAGTCGAAGCCCAAGAAGATGCTCGTGCTCGACGTGGAGGGCGGCGACAAGCCCTCCTCGAGCGGGGACGGGCTGGGCGTGGCCGTGCCTCGGGACGACGACGAGCTGCACGAGGCTCAGGGGTCCGACGCGCCGGACGAAGTGCCCGAGGTGGAAGCCGAGGCCGACGACGAGTCGGACGTGCCCTTCGTCTCGGCCAGCGACAAGCCGGAGAAGAAGGAGCTCAAGAAGCTGCCGTACATCGTGGTCATCATCGACGAGCTGGCGGATTTGATGATGGTGGCCAGCCGCGAGGTGGAGACCTACGTGGCGCGCCTGGCGCAGATGGCGCGTGCGTCCGGCATCCACCTGATGGTCGCCACGCAGCGTCCGTCCACGGACGTCGTCACCGGCGTCATCAAGGCGAACTTCCCCACGCGCATCAGCTTCATGCTGCGCTCCAAGCCGGACTCGATGACGATTCTGGGCACGGTGGGCGCGGAGGCCCTGCTGGGCATGGGCGACATGCTCATCATGCCGCCCACGAGCGCGCACCTGCAGCGCGTGCACGGCGCCTACGTGTCGGAGAACGAAATCAAGAAGGCGGTGGACCACCTCAAGGCACAGGGCAAGCCCGTCTTCGACGAGTCCATCCTCAAGCCGCGCGACGAGGACGTGGAGTCTGGTGGCGAAGAAGACGAACTGTCCGACGAGCTGTACGACCAGGCGCTCGCGACGGTCAGCGAGATGCGGGCCGTCTCCATCTCCATGCTCCAGCGCAAGATGCGCATCGGCTACAACCGCGCGGCTCGCATGATTGAGCGCATGGAGCGCGACGGCGTGGTGGGCGCGGCGGATGGCGCCAAGCCCCGCGAGGTACTCATCCGGGGTGTGGGCGACATGCCCGGCGCCGGAGCCATGTAGGGCCGCCAGGAAAGCGGCCCCGATTGTTCATCGTGGGGGTGTCCGGAGCGGTCCGGGCGCCCCCTCTTCGTTTCCCCCACCTCACGACATCCCAGGTGAGCGCCCATGATTGTCGCGATCTCCCGCTTCCGCCCCGCCCCTGAGGAGGCCGAGCGCCTGATTGCCCGCTTCCAGGAGCGCGCGCGGCGGGTGGACACCCATGACGGGTTCCTGGGGCTGGAGGTGCTGCGGTCCTTCGAGCGCTCGCCGGAGCTCCTGCTGGTGACGCGCTGGCGGGACAAGGAGGCGATGCGGAGCTATTTCCAGTCGGAGGACTTCCGGCGCGCCAAGGAGGCCAGCGCCGAGCAGGACGGGGCGACGTTCGCCATCTACGAGGTGGTGGGCACCTGAGGCGTCTTGTGGGTTCCCAAGCAGTCCCAGGTCGTCTAAGGGCGGTGTCTTATGGCTGAACGCATCGCCCTTTTCGCCACCACGGCTCGCGGCACCGAAGACCTTCTCGCGGACGAGCTCAAGGAGCTTGGCGCGCGCCGCATCCGTCAGGACCGCGGTGGAGTCCGCTTCATGGCCTCGCTGGACGAGGCCCTCAGGGTCTGCCTCTGGTCCCGCATCGCCATGCGCATCCTCTACCCGCTGGGCACCTTCGAGGCCCACGGCGCGGAGGGCCTGTACGAAGCCGCCGCGAGCGTCCCCTGGGAGGAGCACCTGACGCCCACCACGACGTTCGCGGTGGATGCCACGCTGAAGGACAGCGAGCACAGTCACTCGGGCTTCGTGGCGCTCAAGGTGAAGGACGCCATCGTCGACCGGATGCGCACCAAGGTCGGCACCCGGCCGGACGTGAACACGAAGAACCCGGACGTGAGCGTGGTGGCGCACCTGTCGCGCGAGACGCTGTCGCTGTCGTTGGACCTGTGCGGCGATGCGTTGAATCGCCGGGGCTACCGCGTGCGGCCCACCGTCGCGCCGCTCAAGGAGACGCTGGCCGCCGCCGTGCTGCGCGCCGCGCACTACACGGGCGAAGAGGCGCTGGTGGACCCGATGTGCGGCTCCGGCACGCTGCTGATTGAAGGCGGGATGATGGCCCGTCGCCGAGCGCCCGGACTCAACCGCGACTTCGCGGTGGAGCGCTGGCCCGTCATCGGCCCGCGCGCGAAGGAGCTGCTCGTGGACCTGCGCGCGGATGCCCGCCGCAACGAGCGCAAGGTGGAGGTCCCCATCTGGGGCTTCGACAAGGACCCGGAGGCCCTGGAGGCCGCCCAGCGCAACGTGCAGGCCGCACGGCTGTCGGAGGAAATCATCCTCGCCGAAGCTGACGCGACAGACCTGCCGCACCTGCCCGCCGCCAGTGGCCTGCTGCTCACCAATCCGCCCTATGGAGACCGGCTCACGGGCTCCGGCGGACAGAAGGGCATGAAGAGCTTCTATTACAAGCTGGGCGAGTCCCTGCGCGTGCCCGGCTGGCGCGTCTGGGTGCTCTCCGGCAACCCGGCCTTCGAGAGCGCGTTCCATTCGCGCCCGTCCGCGCGCCGGGAGATGTGGAACGGCCCCATCGAATGCACGTTGCTCGGCTACCGGGCCGCGGGCAGCAGCCACTTGGACGAAAACTCAGAAGCGCCGCTCCGTGCGCCGAAGCAGCCGGCCAATGTTGCTCCGGTGCGTCCAAAGCATGAGGGCGAAGAGGACAGCTGAGAGGCCGGTGTACTCCGGAGCCCGGGCGGTGAAGGCCGACGTGCCCACCGCCGTGGCTCCGGCCGCGAGCGAGCCCAGGGAGCTGACCCGCCACACCGCGAAGAAGGTGATGTACGCGGCACCCGCGGCCAGCGCGGCCAGCGGAGCGAGCACCAGCAGCACGCCCAGCGCGGTGGCCACGCCCTTGCCGCCGTGCAGCTTGAGCCACACCGGATAGACGTGGCCCAGCACCGCGGCCAGGCCCACCAGCACGTGCACCGTGGGAAGGTCCGGCACGAGCTGCAGCGCGAGCGCGACGGGCAGCGCGCCCTTCACCGCGTCCAGCACGAGCACCACCGCGCCCAGCTTCTTGCCCGCGACGCGGGTGACGTTGGTGGCGCCGATGTTGCCGCTGCCGCTCTGGCGCACGTCCACGCCACGCAGCCATCGCGTCAGCAGGACACCGAAGGGAATGGAGCCGGCGAAGTAGCCCAGCAGGACGAGCGCGAAAGTCACGACCCCACGCTATAGCAGCAGGTGGGGGAAGCGCGTCTTCACCACCACGTAGGCGTAATTCACCAGGAGGATGGCGGGCATCACCATCTGGAACACCTTCCACTCCCGGGGCGAGAGTCGGATTTCGGGGATGGGGACGGCGAAGACGAGGTGCAGCACCGTCACCACGACCGCCAGGGCGAACAGGAAGGCGGCCACCGTCCCCAGGGGGTTGGCCTCCCAGGCCCCCTCGAAGTTGAAGTGGGCGAAGCGGTCGGCCGCGCGCGTCAGCCCACAGCCGAGGCAGGGCCAGCCTGTCCGCTCGCGCAGCACGCAGCCCCAGAAGGGGATGAGCTTCGCCACGGGGATGTACCGGGCCACGAGCAGCCCCACGAGGCCGATGAGCCCCAGGTAGTCCACGGTGCCGAGGCGTCGATTGCGAGGAGGGAGGAAGACCTTCATGCGCGCCTCGCCCAGAGGTGTGCGGGAGTCCCACTCTAGTACGGGCGCCGCCTTGCCGGGGCAACGAGTTTTGGCTAAGCGAGCGAGTCATGAACTCGCTCCGCACGTCCCTGATGCTGCTGGTCGCTGTTCCCCTGATTGCGTTCGCTGGCGACAAGACGCCCGCCAAGGACAAGGCCGCGGCGGCCGACTGTCACCACCCCGCCGAGGCCGCCAAGGCAGCGCCGAAGCCCGAGGCGACCGCCGCCACGGCGCCTGCCGCCGCGCAGGAGAACTGGAAGCTCACCCGGGGCGAGGCGCTCAAGGGCGCATCTCCCGTGAAGCTCGCGGACCTGCTGGCGAAGCCCCAGCCCCATGATGGGAAGACGGTGCGGCTCGAGGGCACGGTGCGCAAGGCCTGCGAGAAGAAGGGCTGCTGGATGGAGCTGGCGACGGACCCCCAGGCCAAGGGGCCGGGCGTACGCGTGACGTTCAAGGACTACGGCTTCTTCGTCCCGCTGGACTCGGCGGGCTCGCAGGCGCGCGTGGAGGGCGTGGTGAAGGTGGCGGAGCTGAGCGAGGGCCACGCGTCGCACTACGAGGCGGAAGGCGCCATCGTCCCGCGTGGCGCGGACGGCAAGCCGCGCGAGGTTCAGCTCATCGCGACGGGCGTTGAGCTGCGCCGCTAGGACATGGCGCGCAGCTTCAGCATGAGGGGCGTGCAGGGCGCGGCGGACCGCGCCGTGCAACACGCTCGGACGTGGTTGCTGGAGACGGAGCCGGGCTCGCGCGTGCATGACGTGCAGTCAGACCCCCGCTTCCAGCACCGTGGCGTGGACCTCCTCTGGGAGCTGCCAACGGGAGAGGTGCGCGGCATCGAGGTGAAGGGCGACCGCAACGCCACCCGACGCCGCTACTTCTTCGAGCTGGTCTCCAACCTGGAGAAGGACACGCCGGGCTGCTTCCTCTACAGCGGCGCGGACCTCCTCGTGTACGTCTTCCTCTCGCAGGGAGAGCTGCACGTGATGCCCCTCAAGGCGGTGCGTGACTGGTTCCTGCCACGCGCGAAGGAGTACACGCTCAAGCACGCCTTCACCCAGACAGGCGCCATCCGCTACACGACGGTGGGCGCGGTGGTGCCCACGCGTGATGTCGTGGAAGGCGTGCCCCGGGTGCTCAAGATTCCGTTGAAGCGCTCGACGCCCCTGGCGACCCAGGAAGTCGCCGCGCTGGAAGGCGAAGTCGCCTCGCCGGATTCACCTCCGACGACGGCGCTGACGGAGGGCGGCGGCGAGGCCTCCGCCGAGCAAGCGACCGCGCGGGCCGCGGAGGCCGCGACCTCTCCCAAGAAGAAGGCACGGCGCAAACAACCGGCGCGGCAGGCGCGGAGCACAGGCTCGAACACCGCCGAGTAGGGCCTCTCCAGGGCACATCGACGGTCACGAGGTCTCCCCTCGCCGACTTCGTCGCGAGCTCACCCGTTCTCCTGAGAGACTTCTCGGGGCAGTATGACGCGAGCAATTCCTCGTCGCATGCGCCTCGCGAGCCCACCACGTTCGCCGGAGGCGCCTCGCGGTGAGGTGCGCCGCGAGCGACTCCTCATCGCATGCGCCTCACCGTCTTCGCGTTCACGGGCGCCTCTGGAAGCGCCGGTGGCGCGCCCTGCCCTTCTGGATGCGACGCGCGAGCACTCGCCCGCGCGCCGCCAGGTGCTGGCTTCAGCGCCCGTGACGGTGACGGGTGTGGCCGGGGTGGATGCGGTCGTGCTCCGCATTGAGGCGGTCGGCCGTGCGCACCAGGTCCAGCAGGGAGACGCGGTCGTTCTGCGCCTTGTAGACGTGCTCCAGACGGGGAACGAGGTCCAGCGCCAGGTGCAGGTCCTTGGTCGACTCGGCCCACTCCAGCAGCATGCGGCCGGCCGATGCGGCGGGACCATTCGCCTTCAGGTGGATGAGGCCGTCCACGGCCAGAATCCGGGCGATGGGCGTACGCGCCGTGTCCTCGGTCAGCTTCACCAGGTCCGACACGGCCGCGTCCTGCTCGCCGCGCGCCGCGCGCACCATGGCGCGGGAGATGCCCTTGCGGTCCGGCAGGAAGAACTCCTCCAGGTCCGCGAACGACTCCGCGTGAGCCCCGTGCCCCGAACGGGCGAGCGTCTCCGCGAGGCTGTCGAACAGCTCCGCGTCCTTCTCCGAGAACGGCGCCAGCGCCTCCTGCATGAAGCGCTCCTGGGGCCCGCCCTTGTCATCCACGGGCAGGCGCGTGCGCAGGCCGTTCATCTTCTCGAAGGCCGGAGCCACCGGAGCCTCCGCCGCGCCATTGAGCAACTGGAGCAGCGACTTCATGAGCGAGGCGAGCGTATCCGTCAGCTCGTACGGCGCCACGCGGTCCGGCAGCCAGCGGCGCCACAGCTCCACCGGCGCCGCCACCACGAAGTCCTTGAAGGGGCCCGTGCCCTTCCACTGGGCCTTCCACTGTTGGGCGATGCCCAGCGGGAAGGTCGTCTCCGAGAGCTTTCGGAAGTCCGCCTCGGCCACGGAAATACCGTAGTGACCGAGCGTTCCGACCAGGGCCTCCGTCGAGTACTCCTTCAGGCCCTTCTGCTGCCACGCCTTGTCCACACGCTGCGCGCTCACCTGGTTCTCCGCTGCCCCTGGGCGCCGGCCATCGGCGCATGCGGACTTCTAGCGGAAGCGGAGCCCGCAGTGCAGCGGCACTTGCACCTCCCCGTCACGCGGCGGACGCGGGGGGCGCCATCTTCGGGACGGTGGGCCAATGGACGGGGTTGCGCCGCCCGTCCTCCACCCGACGCGCCAGATAGGGCTCACAGCCCCGTGCCTCGAAGGCCTTCTTCCAGGCCGCGAAGCTCCCCCCGGCACGCCAGGCGTCCATCGCGGCCAGGCCACCCTCCGGGCCACATTGGGCCAGCATGTACTCCACCCACGCCCACCGGGCGGACGTGGGACGCACCTCGGCGCGCCCACGCAGGCCCTTGCGCAGCCTCTCCAGCCGGTTCTCGACCTCCTTGATGCCCGCGAAGGGTGCCCCGTCCAGCGGCGTGTTCCGCTTGGCCACGAAGGGTGCCACCCCCAACGCCACGGGAAGGATGCGGGACAGCTCCGCGGTGAAGCGGATCAGCTCGTCGATGTCCTCGTCCCCTTCGAAGGGAAGCCCCACGACGTTGTAGACCTTGAGCTGCTTCATGCCCGCCGTGCGGGCGTACCCCGCCGCACGGACAATCTGTTCCTCCGAGTGCTTGCGGTCCACCATGTCCCGCATGCGCTGCGAGGCCCCGTCCGCCGCCACCGTCAGGTTCGTCGCCCCACCCCGGCGGAGCTGATCCACCAGCTCCTGCGTCAGCCGATCCGCCCGGAGTGACGACACTCCGACTTCCTTCCCCGCGTCCACGAGCGTGCGCAGCAGTTCGACGATGCGCGGATGATCCGTCACCGCCGCGCCCACCAGGCCCACCCTCCGGGCGTGCGCGGGGATCAGCGACAGCACCCGCTCTGGAGGCACCGTGCGCATGCCCCCGTTCGTCGTGCGGCGCATGACGCAGTAGTGGCAGCCGCGCGAGCACCCCCGCTCCGGCTCGATGAGGAACATCGAGCGCAGCTCGGTATGCGGGGTGATGATCTGCGTGCGAGCAGGCAGCCTCGAATCCGTGGCCCGAGCCACGTGGTAGCGCTGGCCTCCGCGCCCCGGCACACGAAAGCCAGGGATGCGTGCCAGATGGTCCAGCAGGGCCTCGCGCTCCATCGTGGCCGCCGCCTCCACCAGCACGTGCATGAGGTCTTCCGCCTCGCCCTGGACGAGCACGTCCACGAAGGGCTCCAGCGGATCCGGGTTGGAGAAGGTCAGGGGCCCTCCCGCCACCACCAGGGGATGGCGCCCATCCCGGCGCTCCTCCGCCAGCACGGGCAGCCCCGCCAGCTCCAGCATCGTGAAGAACCCCGTCAGCTCCAGCTCATACGCCACGGAGAACGCCAGCATCGCGAAGCTGGAGACCGGAGCCTGGGACTCCCAGGTGAACAACGGTGTCCGGGTGCGCTTGAACGCCTCCACGTCATCCGGAAGGAAGGCGCGCTCGGCGGTGGCACCCGGGTGCTCGTGAACCTCCCGGTAGATGGCCTGGAAGCCCAGCGAGCTCATCCCCACGTGGTAGGGGCTCGGGTAGCAGAGGGCCACACGGAATGGAGCCTCCTTGTAGAGGGTGCCTTCTTCGTCGTCCAACAGCGAGCGGACGTGGTGGATGAGTGAGTAACGGCCCTCCATGTTCCTCCAGACAGAAACAACCCTGACAGACAGGTACAGCCCATCAAACACCGCGGCCCCGTCAGTCCACTCCTTGAGGAGGGCTGGCGGGGCCGCGAGGCGCCACCTGTCAGGTGGCGCTGTTCAGCGTTGAACGACTACCTGAAGGACGGAACCTGCTTCGAAGGAACGCAGTACGACGCCGCCGGCGTCCCGTCCGCGTTGAATCGAATCGTGAGGCACTCCGCGGCGAAATCGGGGTTCAGACCCGAGTCCGGACCGCAAGAAGTCGCATCCGACGGACTGCACGCAATCGCGGGCCACAGGGCACGCATGGTGTAGTTCGAGGCGCAACCATCCTTCGTGTACTTCAGCTCACCCTTCAGCTGGGTGCCGGGCGCGAACGGAGCCGCGTAGACATCCACGTTGGTGTACTCGTAGCGGATCGTCGTCGCCGCAGCGGTGCTGGTCGCCGCGGCATTGACGGTGGCCGCCGACAGCGAGGGGGCCGCGCAGAAGTCCTTGTCATCAGGCTCCGTAGCGAGCGCACCCAGCGCCGTCTGCTCCGAGGGGGCCCCAGGATCCCGGCTCGCGATGCTCGCCAGGCCGTTGGGACGAATCGTGAGCAGCGAGTTGTTCAGGTTGTCCGGGTCGTTGAACTTGAAGACGCCGAGCAACTCTCCAGGGGGAGCAACGATGGTGCAAGCACCACCACCGTTGACGAGGGTGGGGGAGTCCACCGCATCGTACTTGACCACCCAGTTGGCGTTGTCCTGCACGAAGCAGGGCGCCTCTGGCTGGTCGAAGTTGCAGCCCGTCAGCACGCTCGCCGTGCCAACAAGGACCATCGCAGCATTGAAAATGTTCTTGGTCATGTGACTTGAAATCCCGGTTCCGTGAGTGGCCAGAGACTAGAACGTGTACCGGACGCCAAGGCGCATCTGCCGCGGCGGCTGGTAGCTGGTCGGGTTCTTGAAGTTGGGGTTGACGTCTCCGTCCACGCTACCGAACGGCTCCGTGCGCTCCTCGCCTTCCTGCCACGTCACGTTGCCCGGCAGGTCGCTGGGCTTGCCGTTCGGGATCGGGGCGACGCTGAGCAGGGTGTACGTCTGGTCCACCGTGCTGACGCCCTGGAAGTTGAAGAGGTTGAAGACGTCGAGGGTCACGGAGATCACGCTGTCCTTGCTGACGCGGTAGTTGACGCCAATGTTGGAGTCAATGACGTTCAGCCAGGGCGTACGGCCACCCGCGCCACGGGGGAGGACGAAGGACTCGTCCGAACCGTAGAGAGCGTGCGCACCGAAGTAGTTGATCGGCGTGCCGGAGTTGCCGCGGTAGGACAGACCGATGCTCGCGGAGAGCTCGTTGGTGAAGTTGAACTCCTTGGCGCCGAACACCTTGATCTGGTGGGTACGGTCGAACGGGAGCAGACCCGTGCGGTTCGCCAGGAGGCTGATGAGGTCGAAGTCCGACAGGATGTTCGGGTCGAGCTGAGCGGTCTCCGGACGGAACAGACCCGGGTAGTTACCGTACAGACGGGACCAGGTGTAGTTCGCCTGGGCCAGCCAGCCGTCCGAGAACGTGCGGTTCAGGTAGACGGTGACGTTGTCGTAGTTACGCTCCGGCTTCGGGAACTCCTTGGCGAAGCCGCTGCCCGGGTTGCCGAGGAAGTACGAGCGACCGTCATCGCGGCTCATGTCCTCGATGACCATGTTCATGTCGCGGTGGGTGTAGCTGGCGCCCACGCGGGTGTTCGCGATGAGCTCGTACTCGCCGCCGACGACGATTTCGTCGGACGACTGGGGGTTGATGTCCGGATCGATCGGCTCGTTCTCCACCTTGCCGCCCGTGAAGAGGCGGTTCGGGTTACGGCTGCTCTCCGGCTGACCGAGGACGTAGTTGGGATCCCGGCACTCCGTCTCCTGGCTCTCGCGGCTGGACGGGTCGCAACCACCCGACTCACCCGGCTCCACCATGGCGCGGCGGGCCTCGTAACGACGCTCACCCGGGAACGCGCGGTCGAGCATGTTCAGCGGAACCTGCTCGTAGTACCGGGCGAAGTTCACGAAGAACTTCGTGCGGCCGTTGGCGAACGGGTCGACGATGGCGCCGATACGGGGCGACCACTGGTTGCCGAGGATGAGGGCCAGATCGCCATCACCGCCGTACATCGCCTGCACGTCGTAGCGCACGCCGAGGTTCAGCGTGACGCGGTTGGCGATGGACCAGGAGTCCTGCAGGAAGCCACCGACCGTGGTGCTGGTGGTCTTCGACTGCTGGGTCAGCTGGGTGATGGGGCTGTCAGGGGACGCCTGGTAGCCGTAGCGGCGGTAGTCATGAACCGCGATGCTCTCCGTGTAGGGCTGCCCGTTGAGGGTCGCACCCGTGTACGGGCGATTCTCCTGGAAGTACACGCCACCGCCGTACGCCTTGAGCTGGTCGTACGACAGGAACTCGGTGTCGACACCGGCCTTCAGCACGTGGGTGCCGAGCGCGTTCAGCAGGTACGTGGCCTTCGCGTTGATCTGGTAGCGGTCCAGCTTCGCGTCGGACATCAAGCCGGGACCACCCAGCGTGTAGCCCGTCACGGGGCAACGCTCGACCGAGACCGGGTCGCCGTTCTCGTCGACCGTCTCCAGCGGATCGCATGCCGCTTCCTGCCCCGCGGGCAGGTTCTCGAACACCGTCAGCCGGCGCTCGAAGTTGTAGAGCATGCGGGAGTAGCCCGCGAGGCCCTGCGACGAGCCGATCTTGCTGCCGTCCGCCGGAAGGGTGGACGCCGTCTGGTGGAACCAGCCGAGGTTCGCGTCGACCAGGACCTTCTTGTCCATGAACGCGCCCGCGTACTTCAGGGCCAGCGACGTGGCGTTCGCGTTGGTCTCCGTGAAGGCGAAGTCGCCAGGACGGGAGGACAGCGCGCCCGGCAGACCACCGGACTGCGGGTTGATGCTCAGCTTGCCCATGCCACCGGTCGTCGTCGGAGTGCCGTTGAGGGCGATCGAGACGTTGTGGTCCTGGTTGATGAGGTACGTCAACTTACCCATGTACTGCACGGTCCGGGTGTCGGCGTAGTACTGACGGTCAGAGCCCGCGATGGGGTCGACGACGGTGAAGCCCTCGTCGTTGGTCACCGAGGTGCCGTCCGCGTTCAGCCGGATGGCGTTCAGCGTGCGGGTGTGCTGGTAGCGCGTGAACGACGGCGCGAAACCGGCGAAGAACCACAGCTTGTCCTTGAGGATCGGGCCACCGAGGGTCGCGCCGAAGTCACCCAGGTTCTGCAGCTCGTTGAGGCCACTGATGACAGTGCCCTCTTCCTGGACCTGCTTGCGGGTGCCTTCGAAGGTTCCCGGCGTCCAGTTCGCGAACACGGAACCGTGGAACTCGTTGGAACCAGACCGGGTCACCGCGTTGATGACACCGCCCGTGGAGCGACCGAACTCCGGCAGGTAACCGCCGGTGATGATGTTCACGTCCTGCACGAACTCGATGCTCATCGGGCTGGCGTTCACGCCGTAGGCGGGGTCGTTCGTGGACAGACCGTCCACCACGTACCCGTTCTCAGGCGAGGTCGCGCCGTTGATGGACACACCGTACTGGTCGTTCTGGGCGCCAGGCGCCAGCTCGGCCAGGGACTCGAAGGAGCGAGCCGCTCCTCCCTTGCCACCCGGACGGGCCACGGCGATGCGCTTGATGAACTCCTGATCCACGTTGACGCCCGTGGTCGTGGAGCCCACGTCGATGGTCGGCGGCGCGCCGACGATCTCCACCACTTCACCGAGGGACTCGGGGAGCAGCTCGACGTTGACGCGGATGGTGCGGTTCAGACGCAGCTGGACGTCAGAACGTGCGTACGGCTTGAACTGCTCTTTCTCGAACCGCAGGGTGTAAACACCAGGCGGCAGCTGGGGAATACGGTAGTTGCCCTGAGCGTCGGTAACCACGGTCTGCTCACCCTGAAGGTTGGGCGAGGTCGCGGTGACAACAACGTCAGGAACAGGCTGCCGGCTTTGAGCGTCGATGACAGTACCGATCATCGTGCTCGACTGCGCGAAAGCCGCCGATCCATAAAGCAGACCTGCGGCCAGGACAACTCCGGTTTCCCGGAGCACTCGGTTCAAGTGCATACCAGACCCCTCCAAGGTGGGCTGCAACCGAAAATGACTGGGGAAAATATCCGAGGTCAAGCAGTTGTCAATAGACCGTTGCTTTTTGGTAACCAGTGGGGCAATTGCGCGATCACGTCAGTTACCCTTGACCGTGCTTGCTTGAACCCGGAACGCGTTTCTGTATGGTAGCGCGCCCTTTCAGCCGGGCGGGGCGTGGTGGGTGTCCACTGGTGATGAGGAGTCTAGTACATGTTTGATTCAGTCCTTGACCGCGGTCAGGCGCCCAGAGCGCGGTTCGGCGTGGGGACCACCATCTCCGTGATCCTGCACGTCGCTTTGTTCGGCGTGGCCTACTTCCTGTCGACGAGGGAACCGGTCGAGGAGGAGAAGGAGATCGAGGTGACGTTGAAGGCCACCATGGCCC